>JBBRHS010000275.1:0-4498 GCA_038222385.1 Acidimicrobiia bacterium | reverse complement strand
AGCGACGTCTTCACCCTGTATGGCACAAAGCCCGGCGGCGCATACCCTGTCTCGTTGACAATTCAAATCGGAACGGTCGGGCCTTCAAAGAGAGATGAAGCGATCGTGTCGCTCACTGCACCAGAGGCGGGCGATGGCGCTGACCCGTTCACGGAGCGTGTGGAGGACATCACGCCGACACAAACGTGTCTCGCAGCCGAACCCAACGTCGAGCAGTCGGGCTAGGGCCTCGGGTAATTACCGATCGCGAGGTCTCGTTGCCCGAACGGGTCCACCGGTGCTTGGCATTCCGGCCCGTGCGGAAGAGACCGATCCGGGCTCGACATCGAGGAGTCGAGAGCGTGGAATGGCCTCGGTCAGTGGGACACGATGTCGTGAGAGATCTGTTTGCAGGGACGTGACGCCGACGTGCTCGCGTCCCTACTTTCATCCCTACAACTCGGCCGAACGGCGTGGACGCGGGCCGACGAGGTGGAGATTCGGTGCAGGTCAGCGGACTGCAACCCTCGCACCGGACGGTCCGCAATGATCTACACGATCTTCGAAGGGACCTCGGAGATCCAGCGTCTCGTGATCGCCCGCGCCGTGTCTGGCCTGCACATTCAGTGATCCTTGGCTGCGGGCGAACCGTCGTTGCCGTGCCGTGTTCATCCCTACAAGTCAGCGATACCTGCCGTAGTTGGGTCATCCATCGCGAGACACAGCGCCACTGAAACGCACGGAGTCGTGCGTAGTTGCTGTGGCTGGACGTGGTTCGAAGATCACTCTGCACGACGCACGGTCATGGGGTGCCGACGACCTCGGTGAGCAAGGCGCGGACACGAGTGCGGCGCTGCGCGGCAACGCGATCCGAGAGATCCTGGGTGAGCACTGGTAGGGCGCGGCCCTCGGGCCCGAGTTCGTTCCAGAGCAGCTCACGGAGTTCTCGAAGCGACTGGGTCGCGTCGAGGTCCGTAGGCGTCACCCCGTCGGCGGCGGCGATCTCGAGGCAGCGCCAGAGATCCTCGACGTCGCGGTGTTCGTTGCGTACCGAGCGAACTCGGGTCTTGAGCGCCAAGGTTCCGAGCGCGTCGGGGAGCACAACGGCCGCGGAGAGCGTGCTGCGGTCCGTGAGGAGAAGGTCGACCTCCAACGGGATCCCGGGCCGACGGAGAGCCTCGGCAAGCCCCGGGACCTCCGTACTCACGACCTTGCCGACCCGGACATTCGATCGCGCTCGTGTTCGGTACGCCGGCACGAGAAGGTCGACGGCAGCGACCCTCGTCGCGTCGAGCTTTCGCTCCCATCGGTTTCCAGCGACCTTGGAGTAACCGAGGTTCTCGATCTCGGCCACGAGGTGCGCCTCGCGCAGGACGTGTCGGGGAACGCCGAAGTCGGCATCGCCGGTGGCACGGATGGGCAGGGCGAGGCCGAGTCGCTGCACGTGCAGCATCACGGCGATGCCGCCGATGAGACGGTGCTCATTGCCGGTTCCCGCCGCCGCGATCGCTGTGCTCACATCGCTGATCGCGGTGAACCCGCCGTCGACGGCCGACGACACACTGGCGAGCAGGACTCGTCGATCACGACTCATCGTGGTTCCGCGATGGCACGGTCGAGGACGGCCCGCCGGAGGCGTTCAGCTGCCTCGCGACGATCCTCGCCCCCGAGATCCATGAGATCGAACCATTGCTGGACTGGGTCGGTGAGCGGAATGCGCTTGCGCTCTCGCGGCCATGGCGCACAGGGCGCAAGGAGCGTGCTGTCGAGGGTGTGCCGGAGCAGCATCGTTGCGTCGGCGCGTCCTTCGGCCGGAACGAAGCCGAGTTGATCGAGCGACATCGCCGTGTCTGTGTAGACGATGGCGACCGTCGGGTGGCGCCACGGGACGAGGAGGTCTGGTGCGAGATCGGCTGAGAATGCGATGTCGTGACCGAGATCCTTCGACGCGCGCGTGATGCGGCGGGCTTGTTCAGCGAGAGGCCGTGTGCTGTACCAGGGTTCTTCGGAACCGACGAGTCTCGGCTTCATCCGCTCCCGATAGAGATCGAGCAAGCGACCGCGCCGCCCGACGTAGCCCGCGGGCCGGCTGACGGCGCACCCGAGGTCCACCAGCTGCTTGAGCACCTGGGAAGCGCGCGGCTGGGTCACTCCAGCCGCGCCAGCCAACGCCACCTGGGTGCTGGGCTCGTCAGCGGCGACCAGAAGCCGAACGATGTGAGCCGTGCCGGCTCCCCAGCGCCGTACCGGTGATCGGTTGCTCATGGTCTTCGCCATGCCCCGAGGGTATAAGTGTTCTGGCGTCAGTGCAAGGAACACTTATACCAATACTTATAGGACCGAGGCCTGCGTCCCTACTTTCATCCCTACAACTCGAGCGAACGGACCGGGCGCAGCAGACGGCCCGGAGACCAGGCACAGGTCAGCGGCACGCAGGGAGGCCTCGTGGACGAGGTCCATGGACCTACACGATCTTCGAAGGCACCTCCGAGATCCAACATCTCGTCATTGCCCGCGCCATCTCGGGGATCCACATCCCGTAGGCGTCGACGAACGCAGCGATGGTGTTCCCACGACGTCGCAGAGCAGCGCGCGGACTCGAGTTCGGAGCTGACTGGCGCGTCGGTCGGATCGATGTGGCGGTGACCTCAGTCGCTCGCTCGGGTCTCGAGCCACTCGACCACGTGGTGTTGCTGGAGGAAGCGGGCCCACTCGAGGGGTGGCGCGTGGAACACGGGATCCCTCGCCTCCGTGTCGGCGCCCCGCTCGACGAGCAGCTGCACTACGTCGAGCTCGCCGGCTCCTGCTGCTAGGTGCAGCGGAGTCGTCCCATCGGCGGGGATGACCGCGCCGGCTCCGACCAGCGCGGTGACGAGCTCCCAGCGAGCGTATGAGGCCGCCACCCTCATGAGCTCGGTCGCCGCGTTCTCGTCGGTGTCGTCGACCTCGTCCACGAGGGTGAGATCGCCACGCATGGCTCGCTCGCTGGCCGCGTCCACACCAAGGGGGTGCTGCCAGCGCCACAGGTCGCGCAGGAGCGCGATCTCGGCGCCGTGGTGGATGAACTCGTCGAGCATGTGCAGAACGTATGCGGCTCGCGTCCGATCGGCGTAGCCACCTCCGACCGGGCCGACCTTCTCGCCCAGGTGTTCCTCCGACACGAGCGCCAGGTGGGCTTCCCAGCGATCGTGCGCCCGGCCGAGCAGGGCGAGCGCCGCGGCGGCCTTCGTTGGTGGGGCGCCCTGGGGATCGTCGAGGCCGATCGGATCGCCCTGGGGAGCCACGTCGAGCCACTCCGGTGCACGGTTTTCGCCGTACATGTCGATGAGGTGCCACAGACGCCAGGCGATCGTCGTGAACGGCTCGGGATCGGGGCGGGGGAGCGGCCAGTCGGTGCGCCAGCTGCCGTCGGAACGCGCCCGGATCGTCCAGCACCCGGGCGCGGGTTCCCAGAAGTACTCGGCGTCGGTCAGGCCGTCGAACCGGCTGCGCAGCCGCTCCCACACCTCGTCGGAGAGATCGACCAGCTCCCGCTTCACCTCGACCATGAATCGCGACGCTACGCGTTCGTGTGTCTCGACGCCCTCACGCGCGCGGTTGCACATGGGATGCTCATCGCTTCCTGGACCAGTCACGGGTACAGGACGCCCGATCCCGCGCAGTCCGATCGGCAGTCAGCTGGCGGTCGAGAGGGTGGCGATGCGAGCTCTGAGAGCGTGAAGGTCGACGACCGTCGAGGTGTCGACCTCTACGAGCGGCCACCCTCCCCCGATCGGCCTCGACGCCTCGCCGAGCCAGAGCGCATCTTCGTCTGCGCGTTCGGCGTCGAAGTGGCCACGGTGCCGTCGTCGAGATGCATGCCGTTCTCGGCTGAGCTCCGAGGCGCACTTGCAGAACACCTCGACGATCGGACCAGGCAGGCGGCGGAGGTCGTCGACTGAGACGCTCGCTCGCCAGTTGCTCTCGAGGACCCCGCATCCGTTCTCGCGAGCGAGGGCGAACATGATTCCGATCGAAGCCAGACCGAGTCGTCTCGATTCATCCGCGTCGCGCACGCCGAGCGCATCCATCAACGCTTCCTTGATGGTGTCCTTGGCGAAGAGAGGCAACCCGAGGCTCCGGGCCAGGCCGGGCGCGATCGTCGACTTGCCACTGCCCGGCGGCCCCGAGACGACGACGAAACGCAGACCATTCACGAAGACACGCTGCCTCCGTGGAGCACTCATCCACAAGATCTGGACCAGCTACCGGGGACCCCTCAATGCATCACCGCCCACGCGCCCGGCCCGACGACAGCAGGACCGCGGTTGAGGCCCCGGTGTTGGTCGGAGGGCCAAGAGCTGGGATGCCTACCGCACAGCGTGAGGACCCTTGTCGTCGCTCGCATCGCGCCGGCGTGTCGTTCACCGATCATGAGGCGCCGAGACCCGAAGTTCAAGGCGCGCGTCCGCCAGATCATCCGTGAAGACCGGGAGATCCTCGAGCGCCTCGCGGGGTGACAATCGAGTATCTCGACCTC
>JBBRHS010000274.1:0-4500 GCA_038222385.1 Acidimicrobiia bacterium | reverse complement strand
GGAGCATCAGCCGCTCGAGCAGCAAGCCCTCATTGGGGTTGAACTCGAACGCCCGCCGCGCCTCGGAACACGCATCGAGGGCGTCGGCCGCGGCGCCGGGGCTGACCGCAAGTACCTCGCGGTCGGTGTTGACCGGTGGCGCACCCGCCGCGAGCGCGTCGCGATACATCGATTCGAGCGCGGTGATCCCCTCGTGGAGCGCTTCCGTTCGGGCGCGACGGTCCTCCCGCTTGTGGCGCTCGCGCAGTCGACGCGTGAGCGCCTGGGCTGCGCGCGGCGGGTAGCCGGCCCGTTCGATCTCCGCGTCGAGCGCGCCAGCTTCGGCGTCGTGGGTCGCCCGCAGACCGGTGGCGGCGTCCTGCACCGCGCCGACGAGGTCCTCGGCCACGGTGGCGGCCGCTGCGCCGCTGCCGTCGACCCTCGTGGGCGCGAGTGAGAACGAGTCGCGGAGCTGCGCGTACCGGCCGGCGAGCAGCCGGGCCCGGGCCATCTGACCACCCGCCAGTCGGGCCGACAACGCGGCGCGGTCGGCGTCGACCCCGTCGCGTTCGAGTGCGGCCTGGAGGGTGGCGACGTCGAGCGCGGCGAGGTCGACGCGTTGACACCGCGAGCGGATCGTGTCGAGCAACTCACCCGGCGCCGCGGTGACGAGGAGGAGGATCGCGCGCGCCGGCGGTTCCTCCAGGGTCTTGAGCAGTGCGCTCGCCGGTGCGCCACCGGATCCCGGCGAACCCTGCAAACGTTCGGCGTCGAGCACGATCACGACCTTGCGTTCGCCCTCGATCGGGCTGCGGTGCACCTCCGGGATGATTCCCTCGCGCACCTCGGCCACGGAGTAGGCGTTGGCGACCGGTTCGAACTCGACGACGTCGGGATGGGCCCGGCGTTGCGGCCGGTCGTCGTCGGCCCCGACGAGTGCCGCGGCGAAGGCGCGCGCCGCGTCTTCGGCGCCCGATCCTCGTCCGCCGACGAGGAGGTAGGCATGCACCGGTCGGAGTGCGGCGCGCTGCAAGAGCTCGACCGCCCGGGTCTGTCCGACCACCGCAGCCCACGGGTCGAACGCGGGTTGGTCCGGGGACTCGTGAGGGTTGGGCGGGTCAGGCATCGGTGCCTCCGATGACGATCGACCAGATGTGTTCGGCGACTGATTCGGCAGAACCGTTCGCGTCGACGAGCACCCACCCCTGCGTGCTCGCGAGGTCGCGATAGCCGGCTCGCACCGCGGCGTGGAACCCGCCGCCTTCCCGTTCGAGTCGATCCGACTGGTTGCGGCGGGAGTCGGCGACGGCATCGTCGACGTCGAGCACGACGACCAGGTGAGGATCGAGGCCACCGGTCGCCCACGCGTTCGCCGCGGCGACCGCGTCGACACCGAGCCCACGCGCGACGCCCTGGTACACGAGCGACGACGGGACGAAGCGGTCGCAGACGACCCAGTCGCCGCGGTCGAGCGCCGGACGCACCACCTCGGCGACGTGCTGGGCCCGATCGGCCGCCATGAGGAGCGCCTCGGTGGTGGCGTCGGGCGCTGCGCCCCCGACGGATGCGCTGGGCCCGTCGAGCACGAGTGCCCGTATCCGCGCACCGAGGGCCGTCGCACCCGGCTCGAACGTCTCGACCACGGTTCGGCCTTCGGCCCGCAACCGCTCGGCGAGTCGCGCGACCTGCGTCGACTTGCCGCTGCCGTCGGCCCCTTCGAGAACGATGAACCGGGCGGTCGGCGACCGGGTCGTACTCACGGCGTCGTCGGTTCCGCAGCCGAACGCGCCTTTCGGGCCCGACGCACCAGGTACCGGGCGAGGATCCCCGATGCCAGCGTCACGAGACCGCCACCCCACAGCGCCACCCGGACCCCGGGGACCGCATAGCTGAACTCGCCGATCGTCGCGGTGCGGTCGGGGCCGAGGACGATCTCGGTGAGCCAGTCGAAGAGGTCGGCGAAGAGCGGCGAGATCGTGAGCGACACGAGGAGGCACAGGCGGACGATCGTGTACAGCGTGGCGAAGGTACGGCCGCGGAGCTCATCGGCCACATTCTCCTGCAACAACGTGAATCCCGTGATGTAGGCGGTTCCTGCGAAGCCGCCGACCGCGGCGATGAACAGCACCGCGAGGAAGATGTCACTGAAGCTCGCGGCGACCACGAGGAACACGCCCACGCCCATCACCGCGGTGGTGAACACCAGGTCCCGCGGCACCTTCTTCTGTACTGCGAGCAGCGTGGCGACGCCGATGGCGAGACCGGTGCCGAGCCCGGTCATCAACACGAAGAACTGCGAGGTCCCGCCGAGGACCTCTTCGGCGAACACCGCGCCGAGTGGCACCATCGCCCCCGCGCCGATGATCCCGCCCGCCAAGCCGATCATCACCGCGCGCACGAGGCGGTCGGACCGGATGAAGCGCAGGCCCTCGACGATCTCTCGGAACGTCTGGGTCCAGTCGATCCGGCGCGCGCCCTCCTTGCGTTCCGGCTTCGGCAGCGGCAGGCCCCAGATGAGGATCGCCGACGCGATGAAGCTCAAGCTGTCGACCCAGAGCGCGAGCGCTTCTCGATTCACCTCGAGCGACGACAGCGCGTCGAACCCACCGAGCCAGTGAGCCAGGACCGCGAGGGCCGACGAGATCGCGGCGGCGATCGGAAAGGTGCCGTACGCGGCGACGAGTCCGAGCGAGTTCGCCGACGCGAGTTGCTCGTCGGGCACCAGGTTCGGCAGCGACGCGTCCTTCGCCGGCCCCCACAACAAGGTGAGGAGCTCGAGCGCGAAGGAGATGAGCACCAGCCCGAGCAGTCCGTCGACGAAGGGCAGCAAGACCAGCAGCACAGCACGACCGATGTCGCACACGACCATCACCTTGCGACGGTCGAACCGGTCGACGATCACCCCACCGACGGTCGCGAGGAAGAAGCCGGGAACCATCCGGACGCCGACCACGAGACTCACCGCGGCGGCCGAGCCGCCCGAGATCCGGGTGGCGATCGCGAGGATCGCGAAGAAACCCACCCAGTCGCCGAGGCTGGAGAGGCACTGGGCGACCCACAAGCGGAAGAACGCGCGCGTTCCGAAGACCCGCCACGGCGAGGCCGACAGCGGGCGCGCCCCGGGCGACGGGGGAATGAACGGCGCCTGGTCGCGGGTCACCGCGACTCAGCCTATTGGCCGGGCCCGGATGCGACCGGCCCGGCCAGCTCCCCCGCGCGTCAGGAGGCGTCGTCGTCGGTGAGCGGCGGACCGTCGTCGACCACGGGGGCGCCAACCGCGGGGAGGGGGCCCTGCCGCTTCGCCGGCTGCTTCCTCGCCGAGCCCTTCTTCACCACCCGCTTGGTCGTCTGCTTCACCACCGTCTTCGTGCTCTTCTTGGCGGTCTTCTTGCCGACGGCTTTCTTCGTGGTCTTCTTCGCCCGCTTCGCGGTCTTCTTGGCCGGGCCACGCGCCGCCCGTTCGCGGAGCAGTTCGACGGCATCGTCGAGCGTGAGCTCGAGTGGGTCCATCCCCCTGCGCACCGTGGCGTTGGTGGTGCCGTCGGTCACGTAGGGCCCGAAGCGGCCGTCGAGCACCCGCACCGGAGCGCCGGAGTCGGGGTGCTCACCGAGCTCGGCGAGCGGCGCCTTCGTCCGCTGACCCCGGCGGGTCTTGGGCTGGGCGAAGATCGCCTCCGACGCCTCGAGGGTGATCGTGAACAGCTGCTCCTCCGATTCGAGGCTGCGGCTGTCGGTGCCCTTCTTGAGGTACGGACCGTACCGACCGTTCTGCGCGGTGATCTCGACACCGGCCTCGTCGGCACCGACGACCCGCGGCAGTGACAGCAGCTGCAGCGCGTCGTCGAGCGTGACCGTGTCGGGATCCATCGTCGAGAACAGCGACGCGCGCGGCGGCTTCTTCTTCGAACCCTCGGCGAGCTCACCGAGCTGCACGAACGGACCGAACCGACCGTTGAGCGCAAGGACCTTCTCACCGGTCTCGGGATCGACACCCAGCTCACGGGGTCCGGCCGCGCCCTTGGCGAGGAGCTCCTCGGCGAGCGCCACGGTGAGCTCGTCGGGCTCCATGTCGGCCGGGAGCGGTGCCTTCTCGTCACCCCGGTTGATGGTCTCGCCGTTGTTCCAGACCCGGACGATGATCTCGTTGCCCGCGGCGTCGGCACCGATGCGGACCGCGTTCACCTCGCTCTTGTCGATCTTGGCGAGGCGTTCGTCGGACACGAGGTCCTTCAAACCCTCGTGTCCGTTCCCGAAGTAGAACGAATGGAGCCACTTCTCGGCTTCGGCCCGACCCGCGGCGACCTCGTCGAGTGCCTCCTCCATCGTGGCGGTGAAGCCGTAGTCGACGAGGTGGCCGAAGTACCGCTCCATCAGCTGGATCTTGGCGAACGCGGTCCACGACGGGACGAGCGCGCTCCCCTTCTTCCACACGTACCCGCGCTCGTTGGTGATCTTGTCGATGATCGACGCGTAGGTCGACGGCCGACCGATCGCGCGTCGTTCGAGCTCGGCGACGAGGCT
>JBBRHS010000273.1:0-4504 GCA_038222385.1 Acidimicrobiia bacterium | reverse complement strand
CATCTCGGGGTAGCAGCCGTTCACGACGATGGGGCCCAGCGCGACCCCGACCCGGTCCTCGAGCGTGAACGCGGTGTCGACGAGCTCGTTGACGGGTGTCTCCTCCGGGATCGTCACCAGCAGGACCTGGCACCGCGAAGGATCTGAGAGCAGCTCGATCACGTCGCTCGCCTGCTTGCGGATGGGGCCGACCGACACCGCGTCGAGCAGGCCGCGGGGCGAGAGCAGAAAGCTCACCGCGTGACCGGCGGCCGGCGCGTCGACGAGGATCAGGTCGGCGGCCTGTTCCCGTTCGAGCGACTTCACCTTGCCGAGCACGAGGATGTCCTTCATGCCCGGCACCGCCGTGGCCACCACGTCGAGCGTCCCGCTGCTGCTCAGTCGTTTCGAGATCCGCTTCATCCCGTGACCGTCGAGATAGTCGACGAGGGCGTGGTCGGGCGTGAGCGTCCGGGCCCGGACACCGGGCGCGAGGTCGATCTCGTCGTAGCCGAGGTCGGGAACGCCGAAGGCTGCCGACAGCCCCGATTTGCCCTCGACCTCGACGATGAGCACGCTCAGACCTGCCCGGGCCGCAGTGGTGGCGAGCGAGGCGGTGACGGTGGTCTTGCCGACGCCACCCTTGCCCGCCACGATGAGGACCCGGGAGGTGGAGCAGAACTGTTCGAGCTCCATCACCCCTCATGCTACGGGAGCCCCATTGCCCCGCCGAAGCCGGTCCCCCCGGTTCCGTCGCATCCTGACCCTCGTCGTGCTCGCGCTCGGCGCGTTGCTCGCGTTCGGCGAATTCGGGCCCGTCGGCGACGGGCCCATCGGCGAGGGGGCCGTCGCGAGTGCCGCGGGGACGGGCGAGAAGAACGGGATCGAGGTCGCCCAGGTGAACGGGCTGATCGATCCGCCGAACGCGCAACTGATCCTCGACTCGATCCGCGGCGCGAACGAGCGCCGGGCCGAGGTCCTGGTGATCCAGCTCGCGTCGAGCGGTGCGGTCGACGTCGACGTCGAGGAACTGGTGCGGGCGATCCGGCGTTCCGCGGTGCCGATCGTCGTGTGGGTCGGTCCGTCGGGGTCGCGGGCCAAGGGCGCAGCCGCGCTCCTCACCCAGGCGGCGCCGGTCGCGTCGATCGCGAACGGTGCGGGCATCGGTCCCGCGTTCCCCCTCTCGCTCGACGATCCCGACGCGGTGTCTCGGGCGGCGGTCGTCCGGCAGCTCGAGACGCTCGCCCGGGCCAACGGCCGCCGGCCGGCCGGCGCCGCCACGACGGCCACCCGCACGTTGTCGTCGGGCCGGGCTCGCGCCGCGGGCGCGGTGAACCGGGTGTCGGCGACGCTCGGCGAGGTCGTCGTCACCCTCGACGGCACCGAGGTCACGACGGCCACCGGAACGGTGGAGCTGTCGACGGCGCGGGTCGTCGGCGAGGGTCGGGACCGTCGCCGGGAACCGAACCAAACCGTGCGGTTCCGCAAGCTCGGACTCGACGGGCAGGCGAGCCACACCCTCAGCAGCCCGTCGATCGCATACTTCCTGCTCCTCGCCGGGCTGTGCCTGATCGTGTTCGAGTTCTACACCGCCGCGATCGGCCTCGCCGGGGCCACGGGCGCGGTCGCGGTGGTCGGCGCGTTCGTCGGGTTCTCGCACCTCCCGGTGCAGTGGTGGGCCCTCGGGCTACTGCTCGTGGCGATCGTCGGCTTCGCCATCGACGCGCAGGCCGGCCGCACCGGGGCGTGGACGGTGATCGCGGCCGTCTCGCTCCTCGTCGGATCACTCTTCCTCTACAGCGGTTCGTCGCGGCTCGACGTGCGGTGGTGGGTGCTCCTCCTCTCCTTCGCCGGTGTCCTGCTCTTCATGATGGCGGCGGTACCGGCCGCGATCCGGGCCCGCTTCTCCACGCCGACCGTCGGCCGGGAGGGCATGATCGGCGAGCTCGGGACGGCCGAGGTCGACGTGGATCCCGACGGAGTGGTGCGCGTTCGCGACGCCCTCTGGCGGGCGCGGACGAACCGGGCCACCCCGGTGCACGCGGGCGAGGCCATCCGTGTCGTCGAGATCGACGGTCTCGTGCTCGAGATCGAACCCGAGGCCGGCGGCGCCCGCGACTACCGCGAACGCAGACCCCGGACGAGTCCCGACTCCGCCGAGGAGCCGGGCGAGGCCGACGCGTAGACCCCCAGGGTGTGAACACCGGGTTTCGTGTACCGAGTGTCCCGAAATCGGCCCTTGTCGCTGCGAGAAGTCGGGGGATAGGTTCGACCGCGTAGGGGCCCGACCGAGGAGAGCGCGTGGGCGTTCGGACGCTTCACGAATCGCGCAACGCGACCTGGCAGTTACGGGCATCGTGCCGAGGACCGGTGTCGGTGTTGTTCTTCCCGCCGACGTACTCGGAGCGCAAGGACGAACGCGACGAGCGCGAACGCCGGGCCAAGGCGATCTGCGCCGGTTGCCCGGTCCGTCTGCCCTGCCTCGAGTACGCCACCGGGATTCGCGAACCGCACGGCATCTGGGGCGGCCTGACGGAGTCGGAACGCCGGGCCGTCACCGCACGCGACGCCGGCTGACGCCTGCGCCCAGCCGAGGGAGAGGCGGGGACGAGCCGACCGACCCCTAGACTCGGGACGTGGGTACCGTCCGCGACGCGGCAACCGTGATGTTGGTCCGCGACGCCCCTGACCTGCAGGTCTTCATGCTCCGGCGAAACCTCCGCAGCGAGTGGGTCGCCGGGGCGTACCTCTTCCCCGGCGGTGCCGTGGATCCCGAGGACCGCACCGACGAGTCGTACGAGCGCTGCCCCGGCCGCACCGACGCCGCCGCGAGCACGCTCCTGGGCGTCGCGTCGGGCGGCCTCGGATTCTGGGTCGCCGCGATCCGGGAGTCGTTCGAGGAGGCGGGGGTGCTCCTCGCCTCACCCCGCGGGAGCGCCAGCCTCGACCTGAGCGACCTCGAATCGGAGCGGGCCGCCGTGAACCGCGGCGACCGGAGGTTCCTCGACGTGCTCACCGCCCAGGACCTCGTGCTCGACGTCGACCGCCTCCACCTCTTCTCCCACTGGATCACCCCGGCCGGCATGGCCCGCCGCTACGACACCTGGTTCTTCGTGGCCGAGGCCCCCGAGGGTCACACCTACTTCCACGACGACGGCGAGACGGTGGCCTCCACGTGGATCCGGCCGGCCGACGCACTCGAGCGTGCCGACGCCGGCGAGTTGGAGCTCATCTTCCCGACCCGCCGGAGCCTCGAGGCGCTGACCCGGTTCGAGAGTGCGGCCGAGGTCGTGTCGGTCGTGCGCGACGCGTCGGATCTGCCTCCGGCGACCCAGCCTCGCATCGTCGCCGACGGCAACGGCGCGCGCCTCCTCCTCGCGGGCGACCCCGGCTACGACGACGCGGTCGAACCGGCCGCCGGCTCGATCTCGGGGCCGGCGTTGCAGGCCATGCGAGCCGCGGAGCGGCAGCCGGGGTCGGCCTGATGCCCGACCTCACGCCCGGGGTCCCGAGCGCGCTCTCGCCGCTCGTCCGCCGGATCGTGGCGCCGAACCCGGGCCCGATGACCGGTCCGGGGACCAACACGTACCTGGTGGGCATCGACGAGGTCGCGGTGATCGACCCGGGCCCCGACGATGCGAAGCACATCGACGCGATCGTCGGCGGCTCGATGCGCGAGCGGGTGCGCTGGGTGCTGCTCACCCACACCCATCCCGATCACTCGCCGGGCACCGAGCGCCTGGTGAAGGCGACGGGCGCCGAGGTGCTCGCCCACGCCAAGGTCCCGAAGAAGGACGAACCCGTCGTCACCCCCGACCGCTTCATCGACGAAGGCGCGGTGGTCGAGGGCACCGAGTTCCGGCTCGAGGTGCTGCACACCCCCGGGCACGCGCCGAACCATCTCTGTTTCTTCCTCGACGAGGAACGCGTGCTGTTCACGGGCGACACGGTCCTCGACGGCACCACGAGTGTGATCTCGCCGTCGCGCGGCGGCGACATGGTGAAGTACCTCGCGTCGCTCGAACGGCTGCGGAAGCTGCGGCTCTCGAAGATCCTTCCCGGCCACGGCGACGTGATCGAAGACCCGCGGGCCCGGATCGACGAGTACCTCGCCCACCGCGCCGAGCGGGAAGCCCAGATCCTCGGCGTGCTCGGCGACGGGCCCGCGAAGATCTCCGCGATCGTCGGCCGCCTCTACGTCGACACGCCCGACGTCTTGCAGGAACAGGCCGCGTCGATGGTGCAGGCGCACCTGATCAAGCTGCGCAGTGAGGGCCGCGTCACCGGCCGCGATCAGAGGAGCATCTGGACGCTCGTCTAGGGAGCAGCCCCCGTTCTGGTCATCTCCACGGGTGGTCTCTGCAACCGCTCCCATGACCAGAACGAAGATTTCGACGGGTCGACGGGTCGACGGCTACGAGGTGCCGGTGGTCCGGTTGCCCGCGTCGATGGCGGCGAGGTTGGCGGTGGCGATGTCGAGGATGCGGGCGGTGCAGCCGCCCATCTCGATCGGCGGGAGGATCTC
>JBBRHS010000272.1:0-4512 GCA_038222385.1 Acidimicrobiia bacterium | reverse complement strand
ACCACGGATCCGGAGCCGGTCATCACCTCCGGCACCGGCACACCACAGTCGCCCCTTCATCTCGTCGACGCGGCGGGCGATCGGATCGTCGACGTCTCCCGGGATCCGTCGGGCACCGGAACCAGCGGTGTCCTCCGCCTCCTCGACACCCACTCCGACGGAACGCTGCGCCTCGCGTACGCCCGGAACGCCACGACCCTCTCGGCCGACGGCGTGTCGGTCACCACCGACGCCCCCGGAGATCTCGGCGTGCGGGTCTCGCCCGGCACCGCCGAGGTACTCGCCGACACCGGCGACGACACCGTTCTCGTGAACCCGGGCTTCGCGGTGCAGTCGGTCGACGGGGCGTGCGCGGCCACACCCGCCCCCGGCGGCGCGACCCTCGTGCAGCTCGGACGGAACCGCCACTTCACGCTGCGCGCTGCGCCCGGCAACGGCGCGCCCGCCGCCGACCCCGGCGCCGACGTCGACACCACCCCGGGAAGCATCGTCACCCTCGGCGGCGACTCGAGCTGCGATCCCGACGCTGACGACCTCACCCCCTCGTGGCGGCTGCTCTCGGCCCCCGCCGGGAGCGACTGGGACCTCGACGCCATAACCACATGGACGCCGCAACTCCACGCCGACCGGCCCGGCCCCTACCGGGTCGAGCTCGTGGTCACCGACGAGAACGGCCAGGCGAGCGACGCGGTCGAGACGACCGTCTGGGCCGGCACCCGCTGCGCCGGCGACCGCCTCGAGTGGAGTGACCCGGTCTGCCGCCCGATCGCCGGCTGACGGTCCGCAGCGCGCCCCAACCTCTCCGGAGTTCGTGCGGATCGCGGGCGCATGGTCCGCGAAGTGCACGAACTCGGCAGGGTCCGTATTGTCTGACGTCCGCGTCAGGTTCGACGGGGAGTCGGCGTTCGAGGGGGATCCATGGGTCTGTTCGACGGCAAGGTCGCGATCGTCACCGGCGCGGGTCGCGGGATCGGACGAGCCGAGGCGCTGCTCCTCGCGTCGGAGGGCGCCGCGGTGGTGGTGAACGACCTCGGTGGTGAGTCGACCGGCGAGGGCACCGACCAGCGACCGGCCCAGCAGGTGGTCGACGAGATCGTGGCCGGCGGTGGTCGGGCCGCTGCGAACTACGACAACGTCGCCGACTGGGACGGCGGTCAGCAGCTGATCGCGCAGGCCGTCGACGAGTTCGGCGGGCTCGACGTGCTCGTGAACAACGCGGGGATCCTGCGAGACAAGATGAGCTTCAACATGGACGAAGCCGAGTGGGACTCGGTGATCGCCGTCCACCTCAAGGGCCACTTCGTCACCAGCCGATTCGCCTCGGCCTACTGGCGGCAGCGTTCGAAGGAGACCGGGAGTCCGGTCGGCGCCGCGATCGTCAACACGGCGTCGGAGTCGGGGCTGTACGGCAACGCGGGCCAGGTGAACTACGCCGCCGCGAAGGCCGGCATCGCGTCGATGACGATCGTGATGGCCCGGGAGCTCGAGCGCGTCGGCGTACGGGTCAACGCGATCGCGCCCGTCGCCCGGACCCGCCTCACCGAAGCCGTCGCGGGCGACTACATGAACGCGAAGGAAGGCGAGTTCGACAAGTTCGCGCCCGAGAACGTGGCCGCGGCTGCGTGCTGGCTCGCATCGGATCTCGCCGAGGGCGTGAACGGTCAGGTCGTGAAGGTCGGGGGCGGAGTGGTACAGATCCTGCAGGGCTGGCGGCCACTCACCGAGGCGGCCGCGACCGACGTGTGGACCATCTCCGCGATCAACGACCACCGCGACGCGCTGTTCGCGAAGTCCGACACCGGCGTCGCGCCGTTCTTCTTCACCGTCGACGACTGACCCGACCGTGCACCTGGCCTGGGGACCCGACGAGGAAGCGTTCCGCGCCGAGCTGGTGGCGTTCCTCGACGAGCACGCGCCGCCGGAGACCCGCGTCCGGCGCGACTTCGCCGCCGAAGCCGACGGTGAGGACCTCATCCCGCAGTGGGCCCGCGCCTGGCAGGCCACCCTCTTCGACCACGGCTGGATGATCCCCGGGTACCCGCCCGAGCTCGGCGGGCGGAACTGCACCCCGGTACAGACGCTCGTCTACCTCGAGGAGATGGCCAGCCGCGGGATCCCGCGCTCGCTCCACTTCCCCGGCTACGCGATCGTCGCCCCGAGCCTCCTCGAGTACGGCGACGACGACCAGAAGCTCCTCGCGCCCGCCGCGATCCGCGGCGACACGATCTGGTGCATCGGCATGAGCGAACCCGACGCCGGGTCCGACCTCGCCGCGCTGTCGACCCGCGCCGAGGTGTACGACGACCACTTCGTCGTCAACGGTCAAAAGGTGTGGACGAGCTACGCCACGCACGCGCAGATGTGCTGCTGCTACGTCCGCACGAACCCCGATGTGCCGAAGCACAAGGGCATCAGTCTCCTGATCGTCCCCATGGACACTCCCGGGATCGAGATCCGACCGCTGCGCCACATCAGCGGTTCTGCCGGCTTCGCCGAGGTGTTCTTCACCGACGTGGTCGTGTCGCGCGAGAACCTCGTCGGTGACCTCGACGACGGGTGGCGCCTCACGCAGGGTTCGCTCGCGCACGAACGCGCCGGCCTGTGGGTCGAGGGCGTCGCCCGCCTGGAGCAGAGCATCGACGGGCTGGTTGAGCTCGCACGACGACGAGGCTGCGCCGACGACCCGATCGTGCGGCGGCGCATCGCCGAGGGTTACCAGCGCGCCGCGAGCCTGCGGGCGCTCGGGTACAAGGGCTTCACGAGCTTCGCCCAGGGCAGTTCGGCCCCTGAACACTCGTACATGAAGATGGCGACCTCGGAGCTGGGCAAGGCGCTCTACGAGCTCGGGATGGAGATCCAGGGCCCCTACGGTCCCGTCACCGACGAGACCCGCGGCGAGGAGAGCGGCCGCTGGGTCGACGCGTTCTTCGTGAGCTTCGCCAACACCATCGCGGGCGGATCGTCGGAGATCCAACGCAACATCATCGCCCAGCGCGTCCTCGGACTGCCGAGAGGATGACGATGGACTTCGCCCTCACCCCCGACCAGGAGCTCCTCCGCGAGACGGCCCGCAGCCTGGTTGCGCGCGAGTGCCCGCCGGCGATCGTCCGGGCCCACCGCGACGACCCCGCCGCGGCCGAGCCGCTCTGGAACCACCTGCGCGACTTCGCGGCCCTCGGCACCGCCTCCACGGTCGACCTCTGCGTGTTCGTCGAGGAGCTCGGTTCCGTGGCCGCGCCCGGCCCCTTCTTCACGACCACCGCGCTGTTCCAACCGGTGCTCGCGGCGATCGGCTCCGATCTCGTCGCCGCCGCCGCTGCGGGCGAGGTCACGGGCACGGTCGCGCTCGCCGGAGCCGACGGCTTCTGGACCCTCAACGCCGATCCGGTGAAGACGTTCGTCGTCGACGCCGACGTCGTCGACGTGGTGGCGATCGTCGCCGTGGTCGACGGCGAACCGTCGGTCACGATGGTGGAGGGCGCGACACCCCGACGCGTGGAGACCGTCGACTCTTCACGACGCGTGTTCGAGGTCGACGTGGTCGACGTCGCGACGGGCGTGCGGGTGCCGATCGACGCAGCCGCAGTGTCGGCCGTGATCGACCGCGCCACGGTGGTGCTCGCCGCCGAGCTCGTCGGCACCGCCCGGCGGCTGTTCGACATGTCGCTGCAGTACGCGAAGGAGCGGCACCAGTTCGGGGTGCCGATCGGTTCGTTCCAGGCGATCCAGCACAAGCTCGCCGACATGTCGCTCGACGTCGAACGGGCGTGGAGCGCGGTCTACTACGCCGCCATGGCCCTCGATTCGACCGACGGCGACGCGGGCGACGCGATCAGCGCCGGCGACCGCGCCCGGGCGGTCCACGTCGCCAAGGCCGCGGCCGGGGAAGCGGCGAAGCACGCCGCGAAGGACGGCATCCAGATTCACGGCGGCATCGGCTACACGTGGGAGCACGACCTCCACCTCTTCATCCGGCGGGCCTACGCCTCCGAGGCCCTCCTCGGCCCGACCGCCTGGCACCACGACCGCCTCGCCGACCTGCTTATATAGCTGTGGCGCTATTGCACCATAGCTGATATAGTATGTCCATGGCGATGGATTGTTCTGACCCACAGACTCTCAGCCGTCTCCGCACCGGCTGGCTGGTGCGCGAGGCGCGGACGATCGCCGGACTGACCCAGGCGCAACTGGCCGCAGCGGTCGGCACGAAGCAGTCCGTGATCTCGCGCTGGGAGCGAGGCCTCGACGAACCCCGGATCGGGACGCTCGCGCGACTCCTCGGCGCGTGCGGGTTGGAGGGTGATCTCGCGTTCCGCCGCATCGACGACGTCGACCTGGCGCAGGTCCGCGGCACCATGCGCCTCTCGCCGAGCGAACGACTCGAGCAGGTCGAACAGCTCTCGGAGCTCATCGCCACGGCGCGACCAGTCCCGGTCCGTGGCTGATCGCCTCCGCGCCCGAGAGCTCCTCGGCGCTCTCGTCGACCACGACGTCGAGTTCGTCCTCATCGGA
>JBBRHS010000271.1:0-4526 GCA_038222385.1 Acidimicrobiia bacterium | reverse complement strand
CGCCTGGTGGTTCCGCTATCAGCTCGGGGCGCTCCGGGCGGGTGCGACCGGTCGAGGCAACCGCCAACCCTCGTACGTTCTGGCCGAACTGCAGGGCGGTGTCGTCGGGCTGCTGGGCGAGTACGGACGCTCGGTACGCCGCACCAACGCCCTCCGGGGCACGCACGGAACAGATGCAGTCGCGACATCGTTCGAGGCGTCACCGCCCGTTCCACCGGGCCCTGCCGGTACGCCAGCGGCGCGAACCGACACCGGTTCGCCGGCGGCCCCCGCGGTGTCGGTGGTGGTCCCCACGATCGGACGGATCGATCTCCTTCGTGAGTGCCTCACGTCGGTGATTCGCTGCGACCCGGCGCCCGATCAGATCGTGGTCGTGGACCAGAGCCACGGAACCGACGTCGCCGACCTCGTCGCAGAACTCACCGATTCCGCCGGTCCGCAGATCCTGGTGATGGCGGACGTCGGTCGGGGCATCGCCCGCGCGACCAATCTGGGACTCCGCTCCAGTCGCAACGACACCGTCGCCGTCACCCACGACGACTGCACCGTTGCGCCCGACTGGATCCGGGAGGCCCGGCGCGTCGCGCAGACGTACCCGGGGGGCATCGTCACCGGCCGTGTCCTCCCCGCCGACGGCGCGCGATACGTGCCGTCGACGATCGTCTCGCAACAGCCTCGGAACTACACCGGAACCGTCACGAGCGGCGTGCTCTATCCCGCGAACATGGTCGTGAGCCGTGACGCGGTGCTCGAGATCGGAGGGTTCGACGAGCGCCCCGGCCTGATGTTGGCCGCAGAGGACAACGACCTCTGCTTCCGGTGGCTCGCAGCGGGAAGGGTGCTGCGGTACGAGCCTGCGCTCGTCGTCTGGCACCATGACTGGCGCACGGAGACCGAACTGGTCCGGACCCACATCGTGTACGCGCACGGACAGGGTGCCTTCTACGCCAAGCATCTCTACGCGCGCGACCGGCGCATCCTTCCGTTGCTCCGCTGGGACCTCCGCCACGGCCTCCGGAGCGTCATCGTCGGGTCGCTGCGTCGAGCGCCGCGTTGGGACGACCCGTATCGCGAGATGTTCGGCTCGCTCCTCGTCGGGATCGCACGCGGCACGCGCGAAGCCCGGCGCCTCGACCGGAGTCGTGGATCGCGCCCTCAGGGGTGACCGAGGACCGTCGCGAGTAGCTCACCGGTCGTATCCGCCTCGGCCACTCCAGCGGCGTATGCAGCAGCGCCGGCAAGGCGGGTCGCCCTTCGCCGCACCCCCGCCAGTCGGCGCGGAAGCCGGCGAGCCGCCGTCCCGGCGAGGCTCGAGACGGCACCGAGCGAAGCCGGGGAGCGGAGACGCAGCCGACGCAACAGACGCATCTCCGGAGTGAGGCCGCCGCCGGGAAAGACCACAGACGTCGCTTCGGGATGCAGGTGGACGAGACGGACCGCGTTGCGGGCAATGCTCCGGTTGCGGCTGATCATCGACGAAGGAGCCGCCACGTCGGGATGCCACGCGATCGCACCGGCATCGAAACGGATCCCGACCCCCGTGCTCAGCAAGCGGAAGCCGAACTCGTAGTCTTCGAACCCGTAGTCGACGAAACGTTCATCGAGCCCACCGACATCGCGAAAGAGGGCCACGGGACCGCTCGTGTTCGCCATGGTGAAGCGATCGAAGCGATCGACCACTCCCGCTCGTTCCAACATCGCGTAGTGCTCGTCCCACCAGTTCGTCAGGTCTTCGGGCGCGTCCGCCCCTGGCGGGATCCGACACGGGCCGACGAGGATGTGCGCGGGATCCGAACCGTGCTCACGTCGATGCCGCTCGAGGAGGCCGGGTCCGGCCACGAGATCGTCGTCGAGGAACCAGACGGTCTCGCCGCGTGCGGCCGACAACCCGGCGTTCCGGGCCGACGCGAGCCCACGATTGTCCTGTGCGATCACCCGGATGGGCACGGAGAAGTGAGAGTCTTCGACGGCCTCGTGCGAGCCGTCGGTCGAGCCGTCGAGGACGACGACGACGTCGAGGCCTTCGAGGAGATCGCTCGAGGATTCCGCCTGTTCGTCGAGCGAACGGAGCAGTCTGAGGAGCGGGGCTCGGCGCTGGCACGAAGCGATCGCAACTGTCATGGTCGGATACGCCATCAGGACAGCACGATATTGGAGGGATCCCCGTGCCAGATCAGCGCCGACTGCTGGCCTCGGTCACCGCGCGGCTCCAGCGTGCGGGTGGCCGGGGCCTCGGCCTCGCTCGCGACATGGGCCTGCTCCCTTACCGACCGGAGCAATGGACCGGCCGGCAGTGGCATGACGCATATCGCAGTGGGCAACTCGACTACTTCGGTGATGTCCGGGAACTCGCCCGCTACAGCATCCTCGCGGGGTACCTCACCTCTCTCGGCGGCCACCCGAGGGTGCTCGACGTGGGGTGCGGAACCGGTCGGTTCCTCGACCACCTGCGTGGTGTCGCCTACGGCAGCTATCTGGGGATCGACATCGCCGCGACCGCGATCGACGACGCCGGAACGCGGATCGACGATCGGACCGCCTTCCGCGTCGGCGGGATCGATGTCGTCGATGCGACGTTCGATGTCGTGGTGCTCAACGAGGTGTTGTACTTCGCATCGGACCCGGATGCGATGCTGCGCCGGGTCGACCACCTGCTCGAGCCCGCGGGGAGCGTACTCACCTCGATGTGGCGACATCCGGGAGATCGTGCCCTCTGGCGCCGGGTGGACCATCGTTTCGACGTGGTCGATCGGGTCGACGTAAAGAATCCGGCGAACTCGCTCGCTCGGGCCGGGTGGCGCATCGCTTGGCACCGGAAGCACGTCAGCCCAGAGTCATGAGCTGCAAGCCCGCCGCCCGGGCGCGGGCGACGATCTCGGGGAGCGCGGCAACGGTCGCGGACCGGTCGAGCGCGGCCGGGTCCAGCGGTCCCTCGATCCCATCGTGGAGCAAGATGATCTCGCCTCCGCGTAGGGGGCCGATCGCGTCCAGGATCGCTTCGCACCCGACCCCCGGCATCCAATCGTGCGAGTCGATGGTCCAGAGCCACGGGTGCAGGCGAAGGAGCATGGTCGCCAATGCCCCGGCGCCATCGAAGTATCCCTTCGGAGGGCGGAAGAGTCTGATCGGACGACACCCGATCGCATCCTCGAGCGCGCGGCGCCCGCCTCGGTACTCGCGGGCCAAGGTGAGCCACGGAACGGTCCACGGCTCGATGTGCGACTCGGAGTGTGAGCCGACTGCGTGCCCTTCGGCCACGATCCGAGCCGCCAGGTGCGGATGGCGCCGGACGCGCTCACCGACGAGGAAGAACGTGGCTCGGGCTTCGAGCCGTTGGAGCTCATCCAGGACCCTCGGCGTGTGCTCCGGATCGGGACCGTCGTCGAACGTCAGTGCGACGGCGTTCCTCACCTCCAAGCGGGTTCGGGCGCCGCAGTGCGCCACGAGAGCGCGATCCACGCGACGCCGTACCTGACCCGCCCGTCGACGCGCCCGACCGAAAACGCTCGACGGTCGCCCCGGATCGCGCACTCCCGACGAATCCACGCGTCAACGCTACGCGTTCTCGAGCCGCCGGGCTCGTACAGTGGTCGAGGTGATGCCTCCGGATGCCGACGCCGACGAGTTGCCGCGCTGGACCGAGAACCGTCCGCGAACGGGCCTCCGCCTGCTGGATCTCCCGGAGCTCTGGGAGTTCCGGGAACTGATCGGCTTCCTCGCGCTGCGAGACCTCAAGGTTCGCTACAAGCAGGCGGCCTTCGGGATCGCCTGGGCCGTGCTCCAGCCCGTCGCGGGCATGGCGATCCTCACGATCGTGTTCCGTCAGCTCGCCGACGTCCCGAGTGACGGGATCCCGTACCCCGCGTTCGCCTTGCTCGGGTACGCGATCTGGACCTATTTCTCGTCGAGCCTCAACGCAGTCACCGACAGCTTCGTGGGCAACGCGGCGCTCGTGTCGAAGATCTACTTCCCCCGCCTCGGAGCGCCGATCGCGGCGGTGCTGCCGGGACTCGTCGACCTCGGG
This sequence comes from Acidimicrobiia bacterium, assembly GCA_038222385.1. Taxonomy (GTDB): domain Bacteria; phylum Actinomycetota; class Acidimicrobiia; order IMCC26256; family JANYLB01; genus JANYLB01. Next base: position 502 of record JBBRHS010000271.1, on the reverse strand, counting down.
GTTGCCCTGGTGGTCGTCGCGGGGTTCATGGTGGTGTACGGGATCGTCCCGACGGCCGCGATCGTGACGCTCCCGCTCTGGATCGTGGCAGTGGTCGCGGTCGCGCTCGGCGCAGGGCTCCCGCTGGCCACCCTGAACGTCCGGTACCGAGATGCACACCACGGCTTCGCGCTCCTGACGCAGCTCTGGTTCTTCGCGAGCCCCGTCGCCTACCCCAGCTCGCTCGTGCACGGCACATGGCGCTACCTCTACTACCTGAATCCCGTGGCCGGGATCCTCGACGGCTTCCGCTGGAGCATGCTCGCCGGTCCTCGTCCGCCGGCGGTCGCGGCCCTCTCACTGGCCACCACTGCGCTCCTCCTGCCGATCGGCCTGCGCTACTTCCTCTCGAGCGAGCGCCGGTTCGCCGACATCATCTGATGACACACAACGTCGTCGAGATGGAACAGGTGGGCAAGAGGTACTTCCTCGGGGAGCATCACGGTTCGGGACACACGCTCCG
>JBBRHS010000270.1:0-4526 GCA_038222385.1 Acidimicrobiia bacterium | reverse complement strand
TACTCGCACTACCAGGTGAACGGCGACGCGCTCTACTACCACCTCCAGGCGTGGACGATCGCCGACGGCAAGGGCTTCATCAACCCGTTCGACTGGTACGACCGGGGCAAGGTCGTCCAGATCGCCGCCAACCCTCCGCTGTACGCGAGCTATCTCGGCGCGGTCTCGAAACTCGGGTTCTGGTCGGTGACCGAGCACCGGCTCGCATCGAGCCTCCTCGGCACCGGCGCGGTCGTGATGATCGGGCTCGTGGCGCGTCAGATCGGATCGAACCGGGCGGGGATCATCGCGGCCGCGATCGCCGCCGTCTACCCCAACCTCTGGATCAACGACGGCATGCTCCTCGCCGAGCCGATGACCGCGCTCTGCATGCCCATCCTGTTGCTCGCGGCCTACGCGTTCTGGCGCGAGCCGGTCCTGAAACGGGCCGTGTGGCTCGGGCTCGCGCTCGGCCTCGCCGCGCTGAGCCGCGGGGAGGTGGTGTTCCTCGCGCCGATCCTCATGCTCCCGCTGCTCTACGGCATGCACTCGCTGTCGTTGCGCGAACGAGGGAAGCTCCTCGTGGTCACCGCACTGTGCATGATCGCGGTCATCGGTCCGTGGGTGGGCTACAACCTGAGCCGGTACGAGGAGCCGGTGTTCATGACCGACCACTGGGGCACCGTCCTGAAGGCAGCGAGCTGCGACGAGGCCTGGTACGGCGAGTACGCGGGTTGGTACTGGTTCTGCCAGAAGGTCCAGCCGCCCGGCGACTACTCCCAGCGCGACATCATCCTGCGCAACGAGGCGATCGAGTACACCCGAGACAACCTCGATCGGCTCCCGAAGCTCATGGCGATCCGGGTCGGTCGCCTGTGGGACATCTACAGGCCCAGGCAGACCATTCAGCTGAACGCCACGTTCGAGGGCCGCACCCCCGACGCCTCGGTGGCCGCATTCTGGTCGTACTGGGCCCTCCTCCCGTTCGCGCTCGGCGGCCTCGTCGTGCTGAAGAAGCGCGGCATCCCGATCATCCCGATCGTCGCGCCTGCGATCACGGTCACGATCGCGGCCGCGACCACCTACGGAGTGTTGCGCTACCGGGTGAGCTTCGAACCCGGCTTCGTCGTGGCCGCGGCCATCGCCATCGACGCGCTGCTCCGCCGGTTCGCTCCCGGCCGTTCCGCGCCACCCGACGCGGACACTGCACCCGAAGCTCCCGACGCGCCCGTCGAACCAGGGTCTCCCGAACGCCGGTCTCCCGAACGCCGCTCTCCCGAACGTCCGACGCCGATGGAACCGGTCCATGTCGACGGATGATCTGCTGGCCGCGAACGAGCTCCTGAACAGCGAGCTCCCCGATGCCCGGTACGACCCCGATGCGCACTATCTCCACTGGTTGTACGAGGAGAACCCGCTCGGTTCGGCGTTCCAGCAGTACGAGTACGCCGACGACGGTACCCTCGCCTGCCACTACGCGCTCCTCCCGCAGACCTACCGCGACGCCACCGGTCCCGTCCCCGGCGCCTACTCGTTGCACGCGGTGACGCGGAGCGGCACCCAACGTTCAGGCGTGTTCCTGTCGGTCGCCGAGCGGGCCTACGCCGAGATCGCCCGAGACGGTCGGCGGCTCATGACCGCGCTCCCGAACGAGAAGTCGGTGGGCGCCGGCGTCAAGTACCTGGGCTGGACGCTCGTCGGGCAGATGCCGGTACGGATCTGCATCCCGACCCCAGCGCGCACCGGTGCGGTCGAGACGATCCCGGTCACCCCCGAGGTCCTCGCCGGTGACCGCTTCGCCCGCCTGACGGCCGACCTCGACGACTACCCGGTGACCCGGATCACGAACTCGTGGACCACCGAGAGTCTGCGCTGGCGGTTGTCGCGCCCCGACGCCGCGTACACCCTGCACATCGACTCCGAGGTCGTCGGCATCAGCACCCGGACCGTGCAGCGCGGCGTGCGCGCGGCAGTCATCATGAAGCTGTTCCCGCGGGGGCCACGGCCGGGCCCGTTGTCGTCGTCGCGGATCGTCGCCGACGCCTGTCGACGGCACCGGGCACCCGTCGCGGTGTACGGCGGCGTCAACGAGGTCGTGCGGGTGCGCGGCTTCGAGCCGCCCAAGCGTTTCCGACCGTCGCCGTTGTTCTGGCTCGTGCAGACTCTGCAGGACGGCGACGACCAGGAGGCGATCCGGATCGGTACCTACGAGTTCCTCGACGTGGACGCGTTCTGATGTCGCGGGCTGATGGGCGCGGGCTGATGGGCATCACCTTCACGCTCGACGTCGAGGACCACCGGTCGGATCCGGCCGACGAACCCCGCCACGTCGAGGCGACCCGGGCGGTGCTCGAGTTCCTCGCCGAGCGCCAGATCCGGGGGACGTTCTTCGTGGTGGGCGACGTGGCGGCCGAACAGCCGGCCCTCGTGCGCGCGATCGCCGCCGACGGCCACGAGCTCGCCGTCCACAGCTTCGTGCACCGTCCCCTCACCGAGATCGCGCCCGAGGAGTTCCGGGCCGGGGTCGGCGACACCCGGCAACGGCTCGAAGACACCGCCCAGGCGCCCGTTCTCGGCTTCCGGGCCCCGATGTTCTCGCTCGTTCCGGCCACCCGGTGGGCGCTCGACATCCTGGTCGATCTGGGCTTCACCTACTCCTCGAGCGTCCTCCCGACCCGCCATCCGCTCTTCGGCGATCCGAGCTGCCCGGCCGTTCCCTTCCGGTGGCCGAACGGCCTCGTCGAGCTGCCGTGCCCGGTGGTCCGGCTCGCCGGCCGCGGGTTCGCGCCGTTCGCCGCGGTCTGGCTGCGGAACCTGCCCTGGGCCGTGACGCAGTTCGGGCTCGCGATGGCGGCCGACACGCCGTTGGCGTGGAGCTACGCCCACCCCTACGACTTCGATGCGGGTGAGCCCTTCCGGGCGCTCCCCGAGGCCGGCGCACTCGGCAGCCGCCTCATCTGGCGGCAGCGGCGCCGCTCCTTCGCCCGGTTCGACCGCTTGCACGCGGGTCGGGTCGCGCCACCCCTGGCCGAGCGCCTCGCGTCGCTCCCCCTCCCGGCCGCCGCCCCGTGAGCGCAGCGGAGCCGCCGGACACTCCGGACAGGACGCCAGCCGGTGGGCGATCGAGGCGGCGCAGCGGAGCGAACCATGGGGACGATCAGCGGTCGATGCTGCGACGGCTGCCGCCGGCGCGGCTGGTCGATCGCTTCTCGTACCTCGATGAACGGATCGCGGGTCGGCGTGTCGTGCACGTCGGGTTCGTCGACGCCGGCTACCACGAGATGCAGACGGGAGCGGGCACGTGGTTGCACGCCCACCTCGCCTCGGTCGCATCGTCGTTGGTCGGCATCGACGTCGACGTCGACGGCGTCGAACGCGCCCGGGCCGACGGCTACGAGGCGTACGCCGCGGATGCGTGCGACGCCGACGCGGTTGCCGATCTCGCGATCGCACCCGCCGACGTCGTGCTCGCGGGCGAGGTGATCGAACACGTCGACGCGCCGGGCGCCTTCCTCGACTCGATGAAGGCGCTCGTCGCGCCGGGCGGTCGGCTGCTGCTCACCACGCCGAACGCGAGCAGTCTGGGCAACGCGGTCCTCGCCTTCGGCGGCATCGAGATCACCCATCCCGCCCACGAGCTGCAGTTCTCGTGGCTCACGCTCGACACGCTGTTGCGGCGCCACAGCTGGGAACCGCAGTCGTGGGCGACGTTCGTGCCGACGGTCAAGCCGATGCGCGAGCGGGGGGCGAAGGCACAGTTGCTCGAGGCCGGCGCGCGGGGGCTGATCTGGATCGAACGGACCGCCGGTCGCCTCGGTGCGCCGTTCGTGGCCGAGAGCCTGATCGTCGAAGCGATCCTGCTCGAACCGCCCGGCTCGTAGCCGGCCCCGGGCGAGGGTGCCCGCGTTCAGGGGACCCCCGGCGTCGGGTCGTCGTCGGTCGGAGCCGGCGCGTCGACGACGCGCCGCACCTCCGCGCGCAGCAGGGCGCACTCCTCCGCCAGGGTGCGGGTCCTGTCCTCGAGCCGGGAGAGCTCCCACGAGAAGTGCAGCGACAGCACCAGCAGGAACGTGATCGCCATGAGGAGGAACGTGTAGACGGGAGTCTTGATCCCGAGGAGATCCGAGATCCCGTCGAGGAGCACCGGGGCAGCCGCGACGATCGCGAGTGCCGCGCCGAGCGACACCCAGAGCACCGAGTACTTCGCCCGGAGTCGGTGGCGGCGCACGAGACGCAGGATGAAGAACAGGGTCACGATCGCCAACACGAGGACGGTGACGTGCGCGCGGGTGGTCATGTCGCGGCACCGTTTCCGGACTCGACAGGCACGTGGACGGAGCGGGAGCGGCTCGACGGCCGGGTGTACGACGAGACCAGCACCACCATCAGGCGGGCGTAGTAGTACGCGAGCCGCCAACTCCGCGTCGACGGCGCACCGCCGGTACGGCCTCGCATGTCGGCGGGAACCTCACGCACGTCGAACCCCTCGTTGCTCGCGAGCACCAGGGCCTCGACCGAATCCATGTACTCGACGGGATAGTGCACCG
>JBBRHS010000269.1:0-4530 GCA_038222385.1 Acidimicrobiia bacterium | reverse complement strand
TGGAGCTCGGCCGCGACCTCCGCCCGGGCGGCCTGCTCGGCGCGTGCCCGTTCCTTGGCGATGAGGTCGGCCCGGGCGGCGGCGAAGCCCTTGAGGTCGCGGCGGAGGTCGGCGAGGTCGGCCGCAGTCGATCGCCACGCGTCGGTTGCCGCTTCGAGGATGCGGTGCTGTTCGAGCGCGACCGTGCGGGCCTCGAACGCGGCACGCGCGTTGGTCGCCACGATCTCTTCGAGCTCCGCCACGCGGCGCTTCTTGCGGCTCGAGCCCGGGGAGTCGAGCACGACGGCCTCGACGGTGAAGACGGGTGCGGGCGGCGGCTCGGGGAGTTGCTCGTCGACGAGCAGGATCTCGTCGGTCTGGGCCCGCTGCAGGGAACCGTGACGCAGGTCGATCACCGCATCGGGCTGCTGGTCCTCGCGAAGACTTGGCATCCCACTTGCAGTGTCGGCATCTCACGGCCCCGAACTTGAACCGGCGACGGGCGGATCCCGGCCCTGCCGATCATGGGCGGACCCGCCGCGGGCTCAGCGGTCGAGGCGGGGGATGTCCTGGCGGGGGGCGATGGAACCGCCGATGACCCGCTGGGGCCGGGGGCGCTCGTCACGAGATGGGGTCGCGGCTCCGTCGGCCGCCGGCGCAGTGGTCGAGGGGCCTCCGAGTGCAGGCGGGTCGGCTGCACCTTCGACCGCAGGCGCAGCGGACCCCTGGCGCTCGATCGAGGCGAGGCGTCGGTCGATGCGCACGAGGGCCTCGGCCAGCAGGGCCTGGACCCGGCGTTCGTCGTCGAGCCGGGCCGCGACCCGGTCGTACGACTCGGCCACCTGTTGGAGGGCCTGGACCAGGTCGGCGTCGCGGCCGCGCATCTCGCCGCGGAGCCGTCCGAGCTCCCCGCCGATCGCCTCGGTGAGGGCATCGACCCGGTCGGGCATCGTCGGGACCACCGAAGCAGGGGTGGTGGCGGGGGCCGAAGCGCCGGGGCCCGGAGCTGGCGCGTCGGACGCGACCGGGGCCGAGACGGCCCGTCGTCCGGTGGGCGCGGCGGCTGCGGCCGCCGCAGCAGCTGCCTCGGCCTCCGCTTCCAGTTTCCGGGCCCGCTTGCGTCTCACGGTCGGTACGTCCCGGGAACGCCGGTTGGGCCACAACTGCCCGAATACCTCATAAGGGGATCAGGGTACCGCGCTGCGACGGGGCCCGGCCACCGGGTCAACGGGCCACCGGGTGAGTGGGCTGTCCGAAATGACATTGATGTAATCGTCCCACCCTCTTCGCACACTTGCTCCAGTACTTCCCCGTCCCGAACAGGAGCAGCAATGAAGGCCAAGATCCGTTTCGATCACCACCTCCTCGCCGTCGAGTCCGAGCACTCCGTGCACTGCATGCTCGAGCTCGACGCCCCCGCCGCGCCCGTCGTCGACCGGCCGGAGCTGCAGATCGCGCTCGTGGTCGACCGCTCCGGCTCGATGAGCGGGCCCAAGCTCGCCGCGGCCCGTGAGTGCGCGGCGTTCCTTGCGTCGCGGCTCCGGCCGGCCGACCAGCTCGCGCTCGTCGCCTTCGACGACGACGTGGAGCTGATCACCCCGCTGGCCCCCGTCGACCCGGCCGCGCTCGCGGCGGGGATCGCCGGGATCCACCCCCGGGGGCGGACCAACCTCTCCGGCGGTTGGCTCAAGGGCATCGAGGAGCTCGGCCGGGCCACGGGCGAAGCCACCCGCCGGGTGCTGCTCCTCACCGACGGCCAGGCCAACGTCGGCATCACGCGGCGGCACCAGCTGCTGCAGATCGCGGGCGCAGGCAAGGGCCACGCGGGCACCACCACGATCGGCTTCGGCGAGGGCTTCGACGAAGACCTCCTCGGCGCGATCGCCGAGGCGTCGGGTGCCAACACCTACTTCGCCGAGACACCGGAAGACGCGCCGGGCATCTTCGCGGCCGAGTTCGACGGCCTCGCGTCGCTCGTCGCCCAGAACGTGAGCGTCGAGATCCGTCCGACCGACCAGGTACAGCTGCTCGGCGTGCTCCACGAGTACCCGACGGTGGAAGTGGCCGGCGGCCTCCAGGTCAACCTCGGCGACGCGTACGGGAGCGAGAAGCGGCGCGTGGTGTTCGAGCTGCACATCCCGCAGCTCGGCGCGCTCGGCCCCGCGAAGGTCGCAGACGTGGTCGTGCGCTACGTGAGCGTCGGCGACGACACGACCGCGCACGAGATCACGATCCCGGTGGTGGTCAACCTGGTGAGTTCCGACGAAGCCGCGGTCGCCGAGATCGACAGCGAGGTGACCGAGGAGATCTGGTTGCTGTCGGCGGCGAAGGCGCGGCGCGACGCGATCGAGGCGGCCGACCGCGGCGACACCGACGGCACCCGGTCGGCGTTGCACGTCGCGGCCGAAACGCTGCGGTCGCACGCGCCGATGGCGGCGCGCGGCCCGGAGCTCGCGGCCGAGGCGGAGGCGCTCGAAGCCCACGCCCGCACCCTCGACGCCGACGATCCGCGCCTGTGGCGCAAGCGTCTCCGCAACGAGGAGTGGCACATCGAGCACGGTCGCCGACGCCCGCCACGCAAGGACGACCGGTAAAGGGCCCCGGGTATGGTGGGCCCACTCGGACGAAGTGGGGGGCCAGGATGCGCAACCGTTCGGTTCGGAACGTCGGGGTTCGGCTCTTCGGAGTGCTCATCGCGCTGATGATCGCGGCGGCGTGCGTCCCGCCTCTCTCGTCTCCGGGGAGCACCGGATCGATCCAACTCGTGAGCACGTCGGTCGAGTCCGGCTACCGCGTGGAGTACTACCGCAACACCGCGTATCCGTGTTCCATCAGCGGCTACCAGACCTTCACGATCGCCTACCGCGAGGGACAACCGACGACCACCGCGGCGCCGTTGTGGACCTACCTCCACGGCGGCGCGGTCGGCTGGTTCGACAGCTCGAGAAAGCCGCGGCCCGATGATGCCTACATGCGCGAGGAGAGCGCCGGCTCGCTGACCGGATTCGGTGGCAGCGGTCTGATTGGGAAGGTGCTCGCCGACCCGGCCGGTTTCCGCCTCCTCAGGACCTCCATGTGCAACCGCGACCTGTACAGCGGAGGCGGTCTGGTCGATCCGAACAACCCGAACACGCTCGAGAACGGCAGCGCCAGGACGACCAACGGCCTCTTCGCGACGAAGGCGGCGATCCAGTTCGCGAGAGACCGGTTCCCGACGACCAAGCACTTCCTGCACGGCGGCAGCGCCGGTTCGATCGGCGCGTACTCGGTCGGCTGGTCGCTCGAGCAGCAGGGTCTCGCGCCGGCCGGGATCGTTGCCGACTCCTTCGTCCTCAACCAGGAGTGGGGGCAGGCCGTGCAGAGCCAGGGCGTGCCGTGCCCGACCGCCGAGCCGGCCATCGCCAACATGACCGCGATCAAGGCGCGCCTCCACCCCGACATCGCCAACATCGCCAACGAGACCGACAAGCTCGTCGCCGAGGGCCGGTTCACCGTGCCGATCGCGCAGGTGTGGAGCCACGGTGATCCGTGGGGATGCGCGACGTTCCCGATGGTCTGCCCGTTGCGCGACGGGACGACCGTCGTGCTCGGAGGCACCGACTGCATGAACGAACCCCTCCGACGGGTGATCGCCGCGCAGGGACCGTCGAGCCGATCGCTGAGCCTGTCGCTGTGCGTCGGCGCGGGGTGCAGCATGCACGTGCTCACCTCGAGCGCGGGGACCAACACCGATCCGCTCGCACCGAACGACTACAACTCGGCTCTCATGTCGTGGGTCCGGAGCCGCCTCTCCGACCCCTGATGAATCACCGATCCGCGTTCGCGACCGTCACCTTGCACCGCGGTTGCAGCGCGCCGTTGAACGCGCCGTCGACGAACCGTTGCATCCGTGAACCCTCGAAGGTGAGATCGTCGGCGCTCTTGCTCTGACCCTTCGATGCCGTCTGGCCCCGGATCGAGAAGTGGTCGGCCGGGCTCTCGAACCGGATCGGACGGTACTGGTCCATCTGCAGGTAGCCGGCCGGCGCTTCGCCGGGGCGGCAGTAGCCCTCGGTGGCGAGCGCGTCGTAGAGCGTTCGTGACGAGCACCGGTCGGGGCCGGCCGGTTGGGCGGCGGGGATGCCACTCGGCGCGATGCAGTTGACGACGGTGTCGGCGTGACCCTGGGCGATGAGCACCGGCACCGGCTTGCCGCCGACGGTGGGGACCTTCGGGTACGGGTTCACGCCGAGCGGCCCGGGGATGTTCCACCGCACCCAGTCGCACCAGTCGCTCGTCGCGGCTCCGGCTGTCGTGCTCGTCGAGCCGGCCGTTGCGCAGACGCGGTCGAAGCCGCCCTTGAAGTACTCGCCGCTCGAGTAGTCGGCGGGCAGGTTCCAGATCGCGGGTTCGAGCATCGCGTGCTTCGCCGCGTTGGCGTACTTGCCCGTGGCCGCCTTCAGCGGCTTGGCCTCGTCGAGACAGATCGGAGCCATCTCGCCCACGGTCTGCACGCCTTCCGCGGTCGCGATGGCCCGGAGGTCGAGCGGCCCGGTCGCGGGGGTGGCCGGG
>JBBRHS010000268.1:0-4547 GCA_038222385.1 Acidimicrobiia bacterium | reverse complement strand
GCCTGGAACCAGTACCTCTGGCCGCTGCTCGTCACCGAGGACGACAAGTACCGCACCGTCCAGATCGGGCTGAAGCAGTTGAGCCGCAACAGCATCGACCAGGTGAACGTCACCCTCGCCGGAGTGGTGATCGCGGCGCTGCCGCTCGTCATCCTCCTGCTCGTCTTCCAGAAGCAGCTGGTGCGCGGACTCACGGCCGGCGCCGTGAAAGGCTGACCCGTGCACCACCGAACCCCGTCCCGAGGAGCCCACCGATGAGTCGTATCCGCACGAAGATCGTCGCCGCCGGCGCCACGCTGTCTCTGGTGGTCGGAGGCCTCGGGGCCGTCGCCCTCGCTGCGCCGGCCGCGGCGGCGAGCCTCCCGAAGTGCCCGGTCAACGCGCTCGCGAAAGCGACGAAGCCGGTGGAGATCACCTTCTGGCACGGGATGAACCGGTCGCTCGAGGAGACGCTCATCGCCATCACCGACGAGTTCAACGCCTCACAGTCCGACGTGAAGGTGAAGCTCGTGAACCAGATCGGCTACCGGGAGACCTTCGACAAGTTCAAGGCCGGTCTCACCACCGGCGAGCTCCCCGACGTCGTGCAGCTCGAGGAGACGGCCACCCAGCAGGCGATCGACACCCAGGCGTTCGTCCCCGCGCAATCGTGCATCAAGGCCGACAAGTACGACACCAGCGACTTCGTGCCGCGTGTGCTCAAGCGGTACACGGTCGAGAAGGTCCTGTGGCCGATGCCGTTCAACGTGTCGAACCCGGTGTTCCTGTACGACAAGGCCGCGTTCCGGCTCGCCGGCCTCGACCCGAACGACCCGCCGTCGACCCTCGCCGAGGTCACGGCCGCGGCGGAGAAGATCAAGGCGACCGGTCAGTACGAGTCCGGCTTCGGCCTGAAGCTCGACCCGTGGTACCTCGAGCAGTGGTCGGCCAAGGCCGACGAGCTCTACGTCAACAAGGAGAACGGCCGCGCCGGGCGCGCCACCAAGGTCGCCTTCAACGACAAGAGCGGCCGCAAGATCTTCACCTGGATGAACGACATGGTGAAGAGCGGCCTCGCGGTCACCAACAGCGCCGAGGGCAACAGCGCCTTCGACAACCTCCTCGGCATCCGCTCCAAGAAGGTCGCAATGTCGATCGACACGTCGGCGACGCTCGGGACGATCTCTCAGGTGCTCACGTCGGGGGAGGCCGGCGGTGTCGAGCTCGGCGTGGCTCCCATGCCCACCCCGAGCGCGAACAACAAGGGCGGTGTGCTCGTGGGTGGTGCGGCTCTCTACATCGTGAAGCAGTCGTCGCCCGCGAAGCAGGCCGCGGTGTGGAAGTACATGAAGTTCCTCGGCGAGCCCGAGACCCAGGCTACGTGGGCGGCCGGGACCGGCTATGTGCCGGTGCGAGAGTCGTCGGTGGATCTGCCCCAGGTGCAACAGCTGTGGGCCGACACCCCGGGCTACAAGGTCGCCTACGACCAGCTCCTCACCGGTGTCGACGACACCGCGACCCAGGGTCCGGTGATCGGCGCGTTCCAGGACGTGCGAGACGCCGTGCTCGCCGCCGAACAGGAGATGTTCACCCAGGGCAAGTCGCCGAAGGCCGCGCTGAAGTCGGCCGCGAAGGCGGCGAACAAGGCGATGCAGGAGTACAACTCGCGCGTCGACCGCTGAGCAGACTCCGACGAGGTCTGCACCGTGGGTCCCGGAAACCGAGACGCACCGTGCAGACCTTCGTCGGTTCGGGGTCGATCGGGCGCGACCGACGGCCGACGTCGGAGGGGCTCGACGCCGGCCGTCGGTGCGGGCGAGGTTCAGGCTGCGCCGGGCGGTGCGGTCGCAGCGATGAAGGCCTCGCGATGGCGGTTGTGGGCCCAGACCGCAGCGTCGCGGCAGAGCGCGGGGTGGAACCCGACCGCGTGCAACGCGCGCTCGGCGCGGTCGAGGTCGTCACCCTGTTCGAGCAACCCGAGCGCCATCCGACGGGCACGCCGGCGCACGGCTTCGAGGGGTGGTTCGGCGAGCCGGGCCACGGCCCACGCGCCGTGCTCCGCCTGCAGCTCCTCGGGGAGCCGTCGGACGTGGCGTCGGTTCACCGGCGGGATGGTGCGGCGCACCGCGTAGCCGTCGTCGATCGGGCAGGCGAGATCGAACTGCTCGAGGCGGGCGAGGCTGCGGACGAGTGGAGACGACGCGCCCTCGCGATGACCGAGTCCGAGCCGTTGCGCGGTGCCGGCGACGTCGAGCTCGACCCCCTCGGGTCGTTCGTCGAAGCGCGCGGCGAGAAGGCGCAGGAGGAGCAGGGAGGTCGGTCCGAGCGTCGGGAGCCAGAACGTCTCGACGTAGACGCTGCGGGGATCGTGGCCGAGGGTGTCGATGACGGGATCGGGCCAGGGACGGACGGCAATCGTGGTGGGCATGGGTCCTCCGAAAGTCAGGGAGCCGTTCAGGGCGCCGCGTACGGCGATGGGTCGATCGGGGGAAGTGCGAGGTACTGGCCGGGGAAGATGAGGTTCGGGTCGTCGCCGATCGCATCGCGGTTCATCGCGTAGATCGCGCGCCACCCGGCGTCGATCGCGAGGTTGGTGGCGGCAGGTCCGAGGCGAGCAGCGGCGATCGCCCAGAGGCAGTCGCCTTCGACGACGACCACTCCGTCGACCGACGATGGCGGCGCGAGCGAGGGAACCGGCGCCACGGGAATCGGAATCGGGATCGGATCCGGGGCGGCAAGCGCGGGGAGGGGTGGCGCGGTGGTGGGAGGCGTGACGCGTTCGGTCAGCGTCTCCTCGGTGGCCACCGGGCTCGTCGTCGTCGTCGTTGTTGGTGTTGTTGTTGCTGTCGTGGTTCCCGTGAGCCAGTCACGCACCGGAGCGTCACTCGCGTAGGCAGGAGTCGGCCCGATCAGGGTGACCGTGAGGCTCAGGACCGCAGCGGCGCTGCGGCGCGCCGGCGCCGGGACGACCCGGTCGAGGAGTCGGACGGTGCTGACGGCGATGCCCGCCCGACGGAGGATCTCGGCGGCGAGGGCGAGGACGACGACAGCCGCCAGGGCAAGGATCACGGCGGCCGCCACGGGCAGCAGGACGTCGACGAGCGCGCCGTCGAGCTCCTGGGTGTTCCTGGCGATCCCATCCATCGTGGCGATCCCGTCCATGGGAGATCTCGGGCTTCGAAGTCACATGAGCAACATCATCAACGTTACGTCGAAGAACACTCAGATGAGATCATCATCGTTGCAGAAGCGAGCTGTACGATCAAGTGCGAATTCTCCGTGCCGACTTGAAATGCCTAACTGGGTCGGAAATACTCAAAGCAGTTCAGAAGCGACGGTACGGGGGGCGGGGCATGGAACACGAGGACGGGATCTTCTGGGAGCTGACGTCGGGTATCGACGCCGCCGAGGCGCAGTCCCGTGCGAGCGACGAGCTCGCGGCCGATCGCCCGAGCTTCGCCGAACTCCTCCGGCGGCTCCCGGTGGGCGAGGTGGTCACGCTGGTGACGACCGACGGCACCGACCTTCGCGGCCGAATCCTCCTGGTCGGCAGTGACGTCGTCCGACTCGGCGAGGTGCACGGCGGTGCCGGCGCCTCGGAGCGTCGGGTCAAGCGGTGGCACGACATCCGCATCGCGGGTGTCGTGCGCCTCGTCCGGGAGACCGCTTCGTGAGCCGCGACCGGGTTCAGGTGGTGTCGGTGCCTCGAACCCGACTCCGTTCCCGGGCCTCGAGCTCGAGGTTCGCGATGTATGCCTCGAGCGATTCCGCCGAGACCCGCCACACGCCGCGCCGGCCGATCTTGACCGCGGGGAGTTGGCCGCTGCGCATCAACGTGTACACCTGCGACACCGAGACGCTCAGCACGTCGGCGACTTCGTCGGGCCGGAGGAACCGGGGCACATCCACCACGTTGCGTCTCCTTGCGGCCGATCAGCGCGCCCATCGTCGTGGTGCGGGTCGTCGTGGTGCGTTGCCCACCGTACCAAGCATCGGGAGTTCGTCATGGCGGTGACTGCCGCCCCGGTCATGGTCGCGCGGCAGTCCCGTCGCATGCCCCGCGTGGACGTTCGGCTGGTGGTGGGTGTGCTCCTCGTCGTGCTCTCGATCGCCGGGGGACTGCGGTTCGCCGCTGCGGCCGACCGCACGGTCGGCGTGGTCGCCCTGGCCCGGGACCTCCCGGCGAACCACGTCCTCACCGGTGAAGATCTCGTCGTCGCCAGGATCCACGCGTCCGACTCCGTCCTCGACGGGCTCGTGCGGTCCGACCGGATGACGACCCTCGTGGGGCGAGTGCTGCTGTTCCCGGTCGCGGGGGATGGTCTCGTTCCACTCGATTCCATTGCCGCCCGACCCCGACAAGGTCGTGAGATCACCGTGCCGGTCACACCCGAGCACGCGCTCGGCGGGAACCTGCGGCTGGGTGATCGCGTCGACGTCCTGGGCTCCTTCACCAAGTCGACGACGAACGCACGCACCCTCACGGTCGTCCACGATGCCGAGGTCGTCGAGATGGTGCGCTCGGCCGGTCTCTTCGGTGCCCGTGAAGGTGAGCTCACCGCGTTGAC
>JBBRHS010000267.1:0-4557 GCA_038222385.1 Acidimicrobiia bacterium | reverse complement strand
GATGATGCGACGGGCGAGGCCCTCGACGATCGCGGTTTTGCCCACACCGGGCTCGCCGATCAGGACCGGGTTGTTCTTGGTCCGTCGGGAGAGCACCTGGATGACGCGACGGATCTCGTCGTCGCGTCCGATCACCGGGTCGAGCTTGCCCTGCCGCGCATCTTCGGTGAGGTCGCGGCCGTAGCGCTCCAGCGCCTGGTACTGATCTTCGGGGTTCTCACTCGTGACCCGGTGCGACCCCCGCACCGACTTGAGCGCGTCGAGAACGGCCTCCTTGGTGACGCCGAGGCCGCGTAACAGGTCGCCGACGCCGCCCGCGAGCTCGCTCATCGCGAGGAGGACGTGCTCGGTGGAGAGGTAGTCGTCGCCGAGGTCGGCCCGTTCGGTGTCGGCCGCCTCGAGGAGGCGGTACGTCTCGGGCGCGAGCGTGGCCGTCTGCGCGGTGGCGCCGTAGACCTGCGGGATCCGGGCGAGCGCATCGTCGACGCCGTCGCGCACGGCGGTCGGCGCGACGCCGACCCGTTCGAGGACGGGCAGGACGACACCCTCGGGCTGGCCGATGAGCGCCGCGAGGAGGTGATCGGGGGTGACCTGGGCGTGGTTGCGCTCGCGGGCCGACGACTGGGCGGCCCCGATGGCCTCGCCGGTCTTTCGGGTGAACCGATTGGGATCGAGCGGCATGAGCAGTACCTCGTGGTGAAGGAGATGTTCTGCCTAAGTTGACAACACCGTTGTCAAGTTTGTTCCCGACCGGGGAGAATTTCCCGGTCGGCTCAGCGTCCCCGCTCGGGAGGCCAGAGCCGGGCGTGGCTGAGCGGGACCAGCTCGCGTCGGTACCGGGCGTGGGCGTGATCGAGCTGGCTGCGGAGCTGCTCGACCTCGGCCTCGAGCGCGAGGACCCGTTGCACCCCCGCGAGGTTCAGCCCGGCGGTGGTCAGGTCCTGGATGCGACGGAGGAGCTGGATGTCTCGCTCGGAGTAGCGGCGACTGCGGCCGGCGGTGCGCTGGGGCTCGATGAGGCCCTTGCGCTCGTAGATCCGCAGCGTCTGTGGATGCACCCCGGCGAGCTCCGCCGCGACCGAGATGACGTAGAGGGCGCGGTCGTCGGCATTCATCAGTCGTGCTCCTTCGTCGGCTCCGCAGCCAGGAAGTCGGCGCGCGGATCGTCGGGGAACGCCTCGGCCAGCGCCTCGACCGCGGCGCGCTGGGTGTCGTCGAGCTCCTTCGGGACCACGATGTCGAAGGTCACGAGGAGGTCACCGGTGCCGCCCGCGGCCGCGATCCCACGACCGCGCACGCGCACCGTCGTGCCGCTGCGGGTCCCCACCGGCACCTTGACCGTGACCGGGTCGGCGAGCGTCGGGATTCGGACCTGGGCACCGAGTGCGGCCTCGGCGAACGTGACCGGGACCGCCAGGGTCAGGTTGCGGCCGTCGCGGCCGAACGTGGAGTCGGGCCGCACGTGCACGCGCACGAAGAGGTCTCCCGGCGGTCCGCCGAACGAGCCGGCACCGCCGCGCTCCTTCACCCGGATCTTCTGCCCGTCGGCGACACCCGCAGGGATGCGGACCTTCACCTCACGACGACGACGCTCGACGCCGCGGCCCTTGCAGGTCGGGCACTTGTCCTTGACGATCGAGCCGACTCCGCCGCAGGTGGGGCACACCTGCGAGAACGAGAACGGGCCCTGGTCGACCGCGATCGAACCGCTGCCCGAGCAGTCGGGGCACATCTCGGGGAAGGTGCCCGGCTTGGCGCCGTTCCCGTGACACTCCGAGCAGACTGCGTCGGACGTGAAGCTGACCGACGTGGTGATGCCGTGCACCGCGTCGTGGAAGTCGAGGTGGAGCTCGGTCTCGAGGTCGTCGCCACGGCGCGGACCGCGCGCCTGGCCGGCGCCGCGTCCCCGTCGGCCGCCGGTACCGCCGGAACGACCGAAGAGCCCGCCGAGGATGTCGCCGAGGCCGCCCGCGTCGTCGACGTCGAACTGGATGTTCTGGAACCCTCCTCGTCCGCCGCCGCCGAAGCCGCCCGGCGCACCGCCGCCGTACCCCGGCCCGCCCGCGCCCGTACCCGACGCGACCATCTGGCGGACCTCGTCGTACTCCTTGCGCTTGTCGGCTTCACCGAGCACGTCGTACGCAGCCGAGATCTCCTTGAAGCGCTCCTCGGCCTCGGTGTCTCCCTTGTTCTTGTCGGGGTGGTACTGCTTGGCGAGCTTCCGGTACGCGCGCGTGATCTCCTTCTCGTCGGCCCCACTGGGCACGCCGAGCGTGGAGTAGTAGTCCTTCTCGAACCACTCGCGTTGCGGAGCCATCAGCGCGCGCGGGTGACCTTGACCATCGCGGGTCGCAGCACGCGACCCTTCAGCGTGTAACCGGTCCGCATCACGTCGGCGACGACGGGTTCGCCGTCGCCGTCTTCCTGCATCACCGCTTCGTGCTCGTTCGGATCGAACGGCGCGCCCTCGGCGGCGATGCGCCCGAGGCCGGCTTTCTCGAGCACACCGAGGAAGTCGGCGTACACGAGCTCGATCCCCTTGCGGACCTTCTCGCTCAACTCGGCGTCGAGCGACATCAGCGCGAGCTCGAAGTTGTCGAGCACGGGGAGCAACTGCTCCACGAGACCTTCGTTCGCCCGTTCCGCGTGCGCGGCCTGGTCGCGCATCGTCCGCTTCTTGAAGTTCGCGAACTCGGCCTGCATCCGCTGCAGATCACCGATGAGACCGTCGCGTTCTGCTCGCAGCTCCTCGAGATGGTCGGCCGAGGTGGTGGGATCGTCCACCACCTCGCCCTCGATCACCTGATCGTCGAGGGGCCGGTCGCCGTCGGCGGCCCCGGCCTCTTCGGAGGCGTTCGGGTCGGCCGGCATCTCACCGTCGACGGTCACGCGCTCTGCGCACCGGGCTCGTCGTCGACGATCTCGGCGTCGGCGACCTCGTCGTCGGACGGTGCCGACGACGCGCCGCCCTCGGGACCGCCGGCGGCCGCACCCGCGTTCTGCTCGGCCTGGGCGGCCGCGTACAGGCGCTGCGCGAACTCCTGGCTGGCCCCGATGAGCGCCTCGTGCGCGCTCTTCACCGCTTCGATGCCCCCACCTTGTTCAGGTGTGCCGGCGAGCGCTTCCTTCAGGGAGCCGAGCGCACCCTCGATCTTGGTCCGCTCGTCGGGCGACACCTTCTCACCCTGTTCCTTCAGGAGCTTCTCGGTCTGGAACACCAGCGTGTCGGCCTGGTTGCGGACCTCGGCCTCCTCGCGACGCTGACGGTCTTCCTCCGCGTGCGCCTCGGCCTCCTTCATCATGCGGTCGATCTCGTCCTTGCCGAGCGCGGTACCGCCGGTGATGGTCATCTGCTGTTCCTTGCCGGTGCCGAGATCCTTCGCCGATACGTGGACGATGCCGTTCGCGTCGATGTCGAACGTGACCTCGACCTGCGGCACGCCACGCGGGGCGGGCGGGATGCCGACGAGCTGGAACGTGCCGAGGGTCTTGTTCCGGTACGCCATGTCGGACTCGCCCTGGAGCACCTTGATCTCGACACTCGGCTGGTTGTCGTCGGCGGTGGTGAACACCTCGGACCGCTTGGTCGGGATCGTGGTGTTGCGCTCGATGAGCTTCGTCATGATCTGACCCTTGGTCTCGATACCGAGGGACAGCGGCGTGACGTCGAGGAGGAGGATGTCCTTCACGTCGCCCTTGAGCACACCGGCCTGCACGGCCGCGCCGATCGCGACGGCTTCGTCGGGGTTGACGCCCTTGTCGGGGTCCTGCCCCGTGAGGTCGCGCACGAGGTCGGCGACCGCGGGCATGCGGGTCGAGCCACCGACGAGCACCACGTGCTCGAGCTTGCCCTGCTCGAGGCCGGCGTCGCGGATGGCCTGCTCGAACGGGCCCTTGGTGGCCTCGAGCAGGTCGGCGGTGATCTCCTGGAACTTCGCCCGGGTGAGGGTGAGCTCGAGGTGCAGCGGACCGTCGGCCGTGGCCGTGATGAACGGCAGGTTCACCGAGGTCTCGGCGAGCGACGACAGCTCGATCTTCGCCTTCTCGGCCGCTTCCTTCAGGCGCTGGGTGGCCATCTTGTCGACGCCGAGGTCGACCCCGTGGGCGTTCTTGAACTCCGCGACCATCCAGTCGATGACGCGCTGGTCCCAGTCGTCGCCACCGAGGTGGGTGTTCCCCGCGGTCGACTTGACCTCGAACACGCCGTCGCCGATCTCCAGCACCGACACGTCGAACGTGCCGCCGCCGAGGTCGAAGACGAGGATCGTCTGGTCGTTGTCCTTGTCGAGGCCGTACGCGAGCGAGGCGGCCGTCGGCTCGTTGATGATCCGGAGGACCTCGAGCCCGGCGACCTGACCGGCCTCGGTGGTGGCCTGGCGCTCGGCATCACCGAAGTACGCGGGGACGGTGATGACCGCCTGGGTGACGGTGTCGCCCAGGTAGGCCTCGGCGTCGCGCTTGAGCTTCTGCAGGATGCGGGCCGAGATCTCCTGCGCGTTGTAGGGCTTGCCGTCGATGTCGATCGACCAGTTGGTGCCCATGTGGCGCTTCACCGAG
>JBBRHS010000266.1:0-4559 GCA_038222385.1 Acidimicrobiia bacterium | reverse complement strand
GTACACGGCCTCCGGTGTGAGCACACCGAGGAACCGGCTGCCGTCGAGCACCGCGACCCACCCCTCCTGCGTGAGCAGCATCGCGGCCAGCGCCTGCTCGAGCGAGTCTTCGACGTCGACGAACTCCTCGACTCGCTGCATCCGCTCGGTGACGGTGGTGTCACCCTGCGCGTTCTCGGCCACGAGGTGACCCTGGATGTCGCCGTCGCCGTCGACGATCGCGATCCACCCGACGTGGCGGCGGGCCATGACCTCGCGCGCCTCGGCGAGAGTCGCGGTCGGCGGGAGCGTGGGCGGATGGTCGAGGGCGCCGGGGTCGATGGCGGTGACCTTGAGCCGCTTCAGGCCGCGGTCGGAGCCGACGAAATCGGCGACCATCGGCGACGCGGGGTTGCCGAGGACCTCGGCCGGGGTGTCGTACTGCTGCAGGATGCCGCCCACGTCGAGGATCGCGATGCGGTCACCCAGCTTCACCGCCTCCTCGATGTCGTGGGTGACGAACACGACCGTCTTGCGCACCTCGTCCTGCAGGCGGAGGAACTCGTCCTGCAGCCGCCCGCGCGTCACCGGGTCGATTGCGCCGAACGGTTCGTCCATGAGGAGGACCGGGGGATCGGCGGCGAGCGCGCGGGCCACCCCCACCCGCTGCCGCTGGCCGCCGGACAACTGGGCCGGGTACCGCTTGCGGTAGTCGGCGGGGTCGAGGCCGACCAGCTCGAGGAGCTCGTCGACGCGTGCCTCGATCCGGTCGCGCTTCCAGCCCAACAGCCGCGGGACGGTCCCGATGTTCGCGGCGATGTCCTGGTGCGGGAACAGTCCGACCTGCTGGATCACGTAGCCCATGCGCCGGCGGAGGGCGACCGGGTCGCCGTGGGTGACGTCGTCGCCGTCGAGCAGGACGCGTCCGCTGCTCGGCTCGATGAGCCGGTTGATCATCTTCAACGTGGTCGTCTTCCCGCAGCCCGACGGGCCGACGAGGACGCAGATCTCACCCTCGCCGACGTCGAGCGACAGCGCGTCGACGGCGACGAGGCCGTTCGGATACTGCTTCGTGACGGCCTCGAGGCGGATCATCGCCACGCTCCTCCGCAGGTGGGACGACGCTAGCATCGCCGCGGTTCCGCACCGATCGCAGGGGGAACACCCGGGGCATGGTCAGGCAGCTCGTGACGCACGTGCTCGCGGAGGACATCGGGCCGAAGTGGCTCTACTGGCCGTGGGTCGCCGATCACTACTCGGAGATCAGCTCGGCGTTCCAGGAGCACGTGTCGCTCACCTTCTGGGCCGTGCTCTGGGGCCTCGTCATCTCGCTGCCGCTCGGGATCGCGTGCGCGCGCTGGCGATGGCTCTACGTGCCGACCATCGCGGCCACGAGCGTGTTGTTCACCATCCCGTCGCTCGCGCTGTTCGCGTTCCTGATCCCGGTCACCGGCCTCTCGCGCGCGACCGCGCTCATCCCGCTCGTCGCTTACACGCTGCTCATCCTCGTGAGGAACGTCGTCATCGGACTCGCCGCGGTGCCGTCCGACGTGGTCGAGGCCGCGCAGGGGATGGGGTACTCGCGGACTCGCAGCCTTCTGCGCGTCGAGCTGCCGCTCGCGGTGCCGACGATCATGACCGGGGTCCGCATCGCGACCGTGACCACCATCGGTCTCGTCACGATCACCGCCACGATCGGCCAGGGCGGCCTCGGGCAGCTCATGTTCACCCGGGGCTTCCAGATCGACTTCCGCACCCCGGTGACGGTGGCGACGCTGCTGGTCGTTGCGTTCGCGATCGCCGCCGACGCGTCGCTCCTCGGCGTGCAGCGGCTGGCCACGCCTTGGCTCCGCAAGCAGCGGGTCTGAACCGTGTTCTCGTTCTTCGGCCAGGTCTGGGACTGGTTCGCCGACGGCGACCACTGGTCGGGCAACGAGGGCATCCCGCGACTGCTCGGCCAGCACCTCCAGGTGTGCGCGGCGGCGATGCTCGTGGCCCTGCTCGTCGCCCTCCCCATCGGCCTCGGCCTCGGCCATCTCCGCAAGGGCGGCGCGGTGGCGGTCAATGTCGCCAACATCGGGCGGGCGATCCCGTCGTTCGCCCTGCTCATCATCGGGGTGCAGGTCTGGGGCATCGGCGACCCGGATCCTCCGTTCGGGTGGGTGGGGTCGCTGCCGACCTGGGTGTGCCTCGTCGCCCTGGCCTTGCCGCCGATGCTCGCCAACGCCTACGTGGGCATGAGCCAGGTCGACGACGACGTGCGCGAAGCTGCCGCAGGAATGGGCATGCGCGGGAGCGAGGTGTTGCGCAAGGTCGAGCTGCCGATGGCGATGCCGGTCGTGATGGCGGGGGTCCGGACCGCGGCCGTCGCGGTCGTGGCCACCGCAACCCTCGCGGCGATCACCGGCTTCGGCGGGCTCGGGCGCTACGTGTGGGATGGGATCAAACAGCAGGACGATGTGAAACTGTTCGCCGGGGCATTGTTGGTGGCGTTGCTCGCGATCGTCGTGGAGCTCGCCCTCGCCGGTCTTCAGCGGCTCCTCGTGTCACCGGGGATCCGTCGGAGCGGGAAGGTGCCGCGCCGTAGCCCTCGCGTCGGAGTGTCCCGATCAAGCGCGGCGCACGGCGCCCCGGGAACGTGAAGGGTGACGGATCTCGTGCAGGGTCGACAACCGAAGGGGAGAACACGATGAGCAAGACGACACGGAGGACGTGGGGGCGATCGGGGAGACGGGTGCTCGTGGCGGCGGCGGCGTTGACGCTCGCGGTCGTGCTCGCCGGCTGCGGCAGCTCATCGTCGGACTCCTCGTCGAGCGAGCCGGACTCTACGGGTGAGTCGCTGGTCGTCGGCTCGAAGGACTTCGTGGCGAACCAGGCGGTCGCCCAGGCCTACGGCCAGGCGCTCTCCGCGACCGGCAACGACGTGACGTACAAGGACAACCTCGGGAGCACCGAGATCGTGTACGCCGCGCTGCAGAACGGCGATATCGACATGTATCCCGAGTACGCCAACACGTTCCTCGAGTCGGGACTCGGCGCAACCGGGGGGGCCGACATCACCAAGGTGATGGACGACATCCGCGCAGGTCTGCCCGACGACATCGTCGCGACCGACCCTGCCTCGGCGAACGACGTGAACGCCTTCGTCGTGACGAAGAAGACAGCGAAGCAGTACGACCTGAAGACCATCTCGGATCTCGTCGCGGTCGCGCCGCAGCTGAAGTTCGGCGGTCCCGCCGAATGTGAGATACGGGACCTGTGCCTCGGGCCGAAGTCGCAGCAGATCTACGGTCTGCAGTTCGAGGAGGTGCAGAAGCTCGACACGGGTGGTCCGATCACGACCGACGCGCTGACCGACGACGACATCCAGGTCGCGCTCCTGTTCTCGGGGAGCAGCACCATCCCCGACGACGCGGTCATCCTGAAGGACGACAAGGGCCTCCAGGGTGCCGACAACCCCTTCGTGCTCATTCGCAAGGACAAGGCCACGCCCGAGGTGCTGAAGACGATCAACAACGTTTCCAAGCAGCTCACCACCAAGGCGTACAACACGATGGCGATCGCGACGACGGTCGACAAGGACGACCCGTCCGCAGCAGCGGAGCGGTTCCTCGAGGACAGCAACATCAAGCACTGACCGTTCGATCGGGCCCGCCCCTCCGGGGGCGGGCCACGACGGCTACCAGCCGCGGGCGGCCCACTCGTCGAGGTGTGGCCGCTCGGTGCCGACGGTCGTGTCGAGCCCGTGGCCGGGGAGCACCAACGTCTCACCGGGGAGCGTGAACAAGCGACGGTCGATCGATCCGAGGATCTGGTCGAAGCTCGCACCCTCGCTCACCGTGTTCCCGGCGCCGCCGGGGAAGAGCGTGTCGCCGCTGAAGACGATCGGGTGGTCCTCGAGCAGGAAACACGTGGACCCACGGGTGTGTCCGGGGGTGTGGACGGCGCGGAGCCGGAGGTCACCGACGGTGATCACGTCGTCGTCGGGGATCGTGAAGTCGTAGGCCGGGAGCATCGTGGCGTCGTCGGTGGCGATCCCCACCTCGATGCCGGCGTCGCGCATCGCCTCCACGGCCTGGATGTGGTCCCAGTGGCCGTGGGTGGTGAGCACTCGGCGGACCCCCGTGGCCCGGCTCACCTCGAGGAGCAGTTCGTGCTCGTTCGCGGCATCGACGAGGACGGCGTCGCCCGAGCGCTTGTCGCGCACGACGAAGACGTTGTTCTCGAAGGGCCCCACGACGATCTTGTCGATCCGGACCGCGCCGGTTTCGTAGTGGGGCGGGCGTGGTGCCATCGATCCAACGATATCCCCCGCGGGAAGCCCCGATCCCCTGCGGGAAGCTCCGATCCCAGGTGGAAGGCCCGGATCCCCCGGTGGAAACCCGACCGACCGGTCAAGTACCGTCCCCCTCCGGACGGACTGCCGCGCCAGAAAGAAGGAACCATCGTGAACTTCGCGTTCTCCGAGGAGCAGGAAGAGCTCCGCCAGACGATCCGACGGTTCCTCGAGGACAAGTCGCCCTCCACCGAGGTGCGGCGCCTGATGGAGACGGTCGACGGCTACGACGAAGCGGTCTGGA
>JBBRHS010000265.1:0-4566 GCA_038222385.1 Acidimicrobiia bacterium | reverse complement strand
TGCGGGGGCGCGTGTCGTCGACAACTCGGCCGCGTTCCGCATGGATCCCGACGTGCCGCTCGTCGTGGCCGAAGTGAACCCCGACGACCTCCACGTGATGCCGCGTGGGATCGCGTCGTGCCCGAACTGCACGACGATGGTCCTGGCGACCGCGCTGGCACCGTTGCACCGCGCCGCGGGGATCGAACGGCTCGTGGTCTCGACCTACCAGTCGGTCTCCGGTGCGGGTCAGGCCGGGATCGACGAACTCGACGAGCAGTGGTCGAAGCTCGCCGGTGATTCCGACAGCCTCCGGCGCGGCGGTGCCATCGAAGGCGTGGTCGTCCCCGGCCGGGTCTGGTCGAAGCCGATCGCGGGGAACGTCATCCCGCTCGCGGGCTCGGTCGGAGAAGCCGGCTACACGTCGGAGGAGTGGAAGCTCGTACGCGAGTCGCGCAAGATCCTCCACGACGAGGCGATTGCGGTGAGCGCCACGTGCGTGCGGGTCCCGGTGTTCGTCGGGCACGCGATGTCGGCGAACGTGCAGTTGCGCCGGCCGATGAGCCGCGGTGAGGCCGAAGACCTGCTCGACGCCGCCCGCGGGGTTCGCCTCGTCGACGGTGGCGACGGATTCCCGACGCCCCTCGAGGCCGCGGGGATCGATCCCGTGCTGGTCGGTCGCCTCCGGGAGGACCCGTCACGGCCCGGAGCGATCGACCTGTGGGTCACTGGCGACAACCTCCGCAAGGGCGCCGCCCTCAACGCCGTGCAGATGGCCGAACTCCTGCTAGATCACTAGCGGATCGTGACGGTCTGCGAGGGGCCGGCGGGTTGGCTTGATCCGTCGGAGTAGTTCGCGGTCACGGTGAACGAGTTGGTCCCCGACGCCAGGCCGGTGACGATGCGGCGGCTCACGGACGCCGGGACGCTCTGGGTCGTGCCGCCGGTCGACTCGGTGATCGTGTAGCCGGTGACGGGGCGGTCGGGAGTGGTCGTGGGTGCCGTCCAGGTCACGAGGGCGGCTCGACCGTACGCGGTCGCGCCCACGCCGGTCGGAGCCGGGAACGGCGGCGGCGTGGGTTGCGCGAGCGCCACGTAGGCCCGGCACGGCTGACTCCGCAACGACGGGCACGGGGCCGGGTCGGCAGGCAGCGCGACCGTGGGCACGACCGGCAGCACGATCCGCGACGGCCGCCCGATCGAGCTGCCGATCGAGTTGCGCTCGCCGCCGACCGGTGTGATGAACGTCCACTCCGGTCGGTCGCCACCCGGCGCGGCGACGCTGATGCGGATCTGCGATCCGGCCCGGAACGTGTGCGCGACCGCGAAGAGCGCGACTCGGGTCAGCGAGTACTCGCTCGCGGGCAACGGTGCCGCGTCGACCTCGAGTCCGGTGTGACGTGGGAACAGCTCGGTCGAGTTGGGCTCGTCGACCTTGCGGAGGCTGGCGCGCAACCAGCCGTTCTGGACGTAGCGCTCGGTGCCGTCGGATCGGACCTCCGTGAGCGTCACCTGCAGGTCGGTGTCGGCCGCGCTGGACTTCAGCCACAGGTCGACGCTGCTGTTCCCGACGATCGAGAGCGGCGCGGTGAGCGGGTCGGTGATGTAGGCGACGGCCTTGTCGTCGACGAGCGGGCGCCAGTCGTACGTCGGGTTCGCGGCCCAGATGTTGCCGCCGCGGAAGTTGTTGCGGGGTCGGGCGGCCGGGTCGGACGTGTAGGAGGTGGAGCTGTTCCACGCGCTGTCGGCGAGGGTGGGTGCGGTCGCCGCGAGCTTCCCGCCGGGTTGGAAGTAGAGCGGCGACGCGACGGTTTCCGGCGGCGGCCACGACGCGTAGCTCGTCTCGGTTACCGGGTAGGGCGTGCCGATGGGCTTGCCCGGTGCCGCGCCGGTCTCCCACAGGATCCGCACCGGCGGCTCTGCTTCGTACGCGGCCAGAGCCGTCGCGTAGTCGGTGTAGGCCGAGAAGCGGTCAGGTGGCAGCTGGATCCCGGGGATCCCGATGACGGCCTGGTAGATCGCCGGTGTGGTTGCACGGGCAAGGGCCGACACCGCCGGGATCGTGCCCTTCAGGTAGAAGTCGTAGAACTCGGTGAGTCGGAGCAGGATCTCGGGATCGAGCGGCTCGACGTGCGTGCCGTTCGTCGCGGTGATCTTCAACGTGCCGGGCGGCACCGACGTCAGCTTCGAGAGCAGGTTCGACCCACCGCCACCGGTCTGTTCATCCTGCCAGGCACCCGCGATGAACGTGGGCACGGTGATCTTGTGGGCGAAGGTCCACGGAGCCTGACGGTCGCCACCCTCCGGGTAGTTCGGGTCACCGACCGGCGGGAAGAAGTCCTGCTGGTCGATCAGTTCGAGGATCGGTCGGTTCTGCTGGCGCAGCTGCATGTTCAAGGAGCACTGGATGTCGCCGGCGTTGATGCGATCGACGACCCAACCCGCGCCCTGGGGGTTCGGCCACTTGTTCTGGTTGACCCGTTGTTCGATCCACCGCAGCGCGAAGCCGTCGTTCTTGATCCCGCCCGGCGCCAGCAGTGAACGGATGAGGTCGTCGTTGGTGGAGAGCGGCGACATCGCCGCGAGGTGCGGGGGCTGGGTCGCGCCCACGAACATCTGCATGATGGCCGGGTACGAGATCCCGGCGGTGGCGACCTTGCCGGCCCACGGCTGAGCCGCGATCGTCTCGATCGCGTCGTAGCCGTCGAGCGCCTGGAGCGCCTCGAAGAGATCGAACGCACCACCCGAGCAGCCCGACCCCCGCACGTTGAGGCCCACGTAGGCGTAGCCGCCGAGCTGGGCGAGGATCTTGAACGGGCTCGAACCCGACTGGCCGGTCGGCATCGACGGGTCGTACCCCGAGTACTCGAGCAGCGTCGGGTACGGACCACCGCTCGCGGGCCCGGGCAGCACGACCTGCACGCTCAGCATCGTGCCGTCGCGCGTGCGGAGGTAGCCGTAGCCGGTACCGCCGTCGACGACCTTCAGGCGCTGGCTCGTGTAGAGCGACTGCGGTGGCACGTCTTCAGGCGTGGTGACAGTGACCGGGTTCGATGTGACGGTGGCGTCGGGGGTGCTGGTGACGACGCGGTATCCGGTCCCGGCGGTGACGTGACGGAACAGGAATCCACCGAGCGAGTCGGTCGTCCCGGGCGCGACCGTCGCGCCGTTGCCGTCGAGCAGGGTCACGCCTGCCGCGGCAGGCGCTTTCACCACGAAGACCTGGTTGACACTGCCGCCGACGGCCGGGCTCGGTGGGTTCGTCGGCCCCGGGCCGGGCACGCAGGCCGCGAGCGTCGCGCTCAGTAGCACGACGCACAGCGCCGCAACCCCCCAGTGCAGTCGCGATCCAGCGGTGTGTCGTGCCGTCATCCGTGCCCCCCAGCGGTGCTGCGCCATCGCGACGTCTGCCCCGGTATGCCCCGGGGCCGGGCATCCTATGCGGAGCCGGCCCGCAAGTCCCAGCCGACCGCTCCGGCTCGCCAGTTCTCGGTCAGCGTCCACCGAGCCACGCGATCGGGATGCTCGATCGAGCGCCGTCGGGCGTGGGGTCGACCACGGTCGGCATGAGCCAGGTCGCGATCCAGTCGGCGGCCGGATCGGTGAAGTGGACGCCGTCGGGACGGGCGTCGGCGATCCCGCCGAGTCCGGTGGTGAAGGCGCCCTCGGGGCAGATCCGGTGCGTGATGTCGACGAGGCGGACCTGGGTGGGGCGGGCCCACTTGAGACGCGGCAGCAGTCCTTGACGCACGAGGCGCAGCCGCTCGCTGTGCGCAGTGTTCGCGGTGCACATCGGCTCGACCACCACGACACGGGCACCGCCGGCGGAGAGCAGGTCGACCGCCTGCGTGTACTCGTCGACGAACCGGTCGTCGAATGCCGGATCGCCGGGTGCCACGAACGCGGCTCCCGGCTGCCACTGCCTCGCGACGATGTCCCAGACCGTGCTGAGGACCACGACGACCTCGGGCCGGAACTCCGCCACCTGCCGTCGCCAGGAGTCCCACTGGTCGCACAGCTGCTGCGTCGTGCCGATCCTCACCTGACCGCTGTGCAGGACTCCGCAGTAGTACCGCGCGACGTTCCAGACCGTCACGCCGTGGGGCGGTCCCCACCTTTCGAGGCCACGCCCGAGCGTCTGCGCCACCGAATCGCCGACCACCATCACCCGCGAGACCGGAGTGGGTGCAGGCACCGGCTGCTCGAGGGTCGCCCCCGCGACCGTCGCGGCGCCGTCGGTCGGCGGCGACTCCGGCGCTTGTGTCGGTGTCAGCGTTGGCGTCGGGGGTCGGGCACCGGCGTCGGAAACCGCGCGGAACACGATCGGGGACGGTGGTGGGTCGACCGTCAGCGCGATGACCATCCCGCAGAGCGCCAGTGCGGCGGCCGGTGCGACCACCCAGGACCCGCGGCGCGTGATCCGGCGACGCTCACGGATCGGTTGCTCGACGAAGTGGAACGACAGCGCCGCGAGCCCCACTGTCGCCGCGGGGCGCCGCGCGCACAACGAGACCCCCGCGAGCCCGGTGCGCCCCGGCGGGGGCGCGAGGAACACCCCCCACAGGTGAACGTCTAAACCCCAGAAGC
>JBBRHS010000264.1:0-4566 GCA_038222385.1 Acidimicrobiia bacterium | reverse complement strand
CGGCGAAGCGATGGGTCGGGCCGCCGTCGAGCACTTCCGGCCGGGCGGTGTCGTCGCTCGGGCCCGACTCCGACACCGCGAAGTAGGGCGACAGCGTGAGCTCGGGGAGACACACCAGGCTCGCGCCGGCTCCGGCCGCGGCGCGGACCCCGGCTGCGAGTGCGGCGGCATGGGCCACCGGGTCGGGGTCGTAGCGCATCTGGACCGCGCCGATGCGAAATCGACGCGCCGCTACGTTCGCGTCGTCGACCCGCGCCGGCGAGTCGAGCGGGTCGAACGCGGTGATCACGTCCACTCCTGATCCTCCGGGCCCGCCTGATCCGCCGGGCCCGTCGGGACCTGCTGGGTGATGCAGTGCACGCCGCCGCCACCGTACGCGATCACCGCTCCGGGAACGCCGATCGCTTCGCGTCCGTAGAGCGCGGCGACGCGGTCGAGCACGGCTGAGTCGTCGGGGTGGCCGGTCACCGGCACGATGACCGCGTGGTTCGCGACGTACCAGTTGAGGTACGGCACCGGCCCGGTCCACGCACCGACCTGCGCGTAGGGGAGCCGGGGGAACTCGGCCACGTCGAGCCCGGCCGCTCGGAGCGCCGCCACGTTCGCGCGCAGGCGGGCGGAGTTCGGGGCCGCGGGCTCGGTCGCGGTCTGGGCCGCCACGAGGCCGGGCCGCACGAACGCGGCGACGTTGTCGACGTGGCCGTCGGTGTCGTGGTCCTCGACCAGCCCGAACGGCAGCCACACGAGGTGGTCGATGCCGAGTTCCGTTCCGAGGGTCGCGGCGATCGCGGCCCGGGTCATCGTCGGGTTGCGGTTGGGGTGCAGGAGGCACTGTTCCGTCGTGATCGCCGTGCCCAGCCCGTCGGCCGTGATCGCGCCCCCCTCGAACACCAGCGGGATCCGCCGGGCCTCGATGCCGAGGTGCGCGGCCATCCGCGACGCGAGCGCGTCGTCGTCGGCGATCGGATGGAACTTCCCACCCCATCCGTTGAACTCGAAGTCGAGCGCGATGTTGGGCCCGGATCCCGCCACGATGATCGGGCCGGTATCGCGCATCCACGAGTCGTCGATCGGGAGCGAGAGCACCTCGACGCGCGACACGCAGGCCCGCGCGGCCTCGTCGACGTCGTCGGCGCGAGCCACCATCAGCACCGGCTCGCCCCGGGCGACGGCCGCGGCCACCACCGCGAAGTCGCGCTTCGCGACGTCGAGGTGCGGACCCCAGAGGTCGCGGCGGGTCGGCCAGGCCATCAGCGTCAGTTCATGGGGCGCGGTCTCGGCCGGCATGCGCAGGGTCATCGGGTCTCTATCCTGACGCAGGTGCACCCACCTCTCCCATCGACTCCAGCGCTCGGCGACGTCCGCGTCGTCGATCTGGCGACCGTGCTCGCCGGTCCGGGTGCCGCCCGGTACCTCGCCGACTTCGGCGCCGACGTGATCAAGGTCGAAGCCCCCGGCGGCGACGGCACCCGGCGGATGGGCTGGACCGATCCGGCCGACGACGTGTCGTACATGTGGAAGCTGATCGGGCGGGGCAAGCGGTCGATCGTGCTCGACCTGAAGACCGAGACCGGCCTCGAGGCCATGGTGCGCCTCGCCGACACCGCCGACGTGCTGGTCGAGAACTTCCGGCCCGGGAAGCTGGAGGCCCTCGGGTTGGCCCCCGCGACGCTCCTCGAGCGGAACCCGGGCCTGGTCATCCTGCGGGTCACCGGCTTCGGCCAGGACGGGCCCTACGCGTCGCGTCCCGGCTTCGCGACCATCGCCGAGGCGATGAGCGGGTTCGCGGCGATCAACGGGGAACCCGACGGCGCGCCCCTCCTCCCGCCGATCGCGCTGACGGACGAGATCGCCGCGCTCGCCGGCGCGTTCGCGGTGATGGTCGCGCTCCATCATCGGGACCGGACGGGCGAGGGTCAGGTGGTCGACGTCAACCTGCTCGAGTCGATGCTCCAGTTCATGGGCGCGCTCCCGAGCGCCTACGCGCATCTCGGCTACCTGCAGCCGCGACTGGGAGCGGGGATCCCGTACTCAGTTCCGCGCGGAACGTATCGGTGTTGCGACGGAGTGTGGGTCGCACTCTCGACCTCGGCGGAGACGGTCGCGGCGCGGGTCATGGAACTGCTCGGCGTCGGTGACGACGCACGCTTCGCATCGTTCGCCGGCCGGGTCGAGCACCGCGATGAACTGGAAGCGGTCGTGGTGGAGTGGATCGCGGCGCGCGACTCGACCGTCGTGCTGGGCGCGTTCGACGATGTCCATGCCGCCATCGCGCCGGTGTTCTCGATGGCCGACGTGCTCGCCGATCCCCACGTGCGCGATCGGGGGAGCATCGTCGATGTCGACGGTGTGCAGATGCAGGGCCTGATCGCCGGCCTCTCCCGCACTCCGGGCCACATCCGCCATCCCGGCCGCCCCCTCGGCGCCGACACCGACTCCGTCCTCGCGGAGCTAGACGGAGAAGAAGCGGAGCCGGCGGACACTAGCGGATTCGACCATCAATCCGGAGAAGAAGCGGAGCCGCCGGAGGTGACGAGCATGGAACACCCGCGGGTGGGCGATCGAGGCGGCGGAGCGGATTCGACCGTCGAGTTGGCGCGTCCCGAGGAGGATCGGGTGTAGAGAGAACCCGGCCCGGCCGGCCAGGACCCCAACGGCCCCCTCGGGACGCGCGACGCCAGCATTGTGACGCACTGTCCCCAGGTTTTCCGACAGCCCCTGTGGATAACATTCGGGGATCCGCGCTCGACCCAGGAGGATCATGGGAGTCACCAGCGAGGAACTGACCACGCAGACCGCAGGCCGCACCGTGCCGCTGGCGTTCCGGGACCGGGTCCGGGCCCACCCCGACGCGGTGGCGCTCCGTTGGCTCGACGGCACCGCCTGGAAGGAGAGGACCTGGGCCGACTACGGCGACCAGGCGGCCCGACTCGCGGGCTCGCTCGCAGACCTCGGCGTCGGTCACGGTGACCGGGTCGTCCTCATGATGCGGAACCGGCCGGAGTTCCACGTCGCCGACGTCGCGTCGATGCTCGTCGGTGCGACGCCGGTCTCGATCTACAACTCGTCGTCGGCGGAGCAGGTCGCGTTCATCGCCGGCAACTGCGGGGCCCGGGTCGCGATCGTCGAAGATGCAGCGTTCCTCGCCACGTTGCTCGAGGCCCGCCCCCGGCTTCCCGACCTCCGGTACATCGTGGTGATCGAGGAGGTCGAACACGGACCCGACGTGATGCCGTGGTCGGAACTGCTCCAGCGCGGGCCCGTCGACCTCGACGAAGCTGCGTCGGTCGCGCAGCCGACCGACCTCGCAACGGTGATCTACACGTCGGGTACGACCGGTCCGCCCAAGGGCGTGATGATCGACCACGCGAACATCGCGTGGACGGTGCAGTGCCTGCGGGTCGCGTTGGCCGACATCGACGTGATCGGTCGCCGTCTCGTGTCGTACCTGCCGATGGCCCACATCGCGGAGCGGATGACATCGCACTACCAGGGCATCGAGTTCGGCTACGAGGTGACCACCTGCCCCGAGGCCGGCGCGGTCGCGTCGTACCTCCCGCAGGTCCGGCCCGAGGTGCTCTTCGCGGTGCCGAGGGTGTGGGAGAAGATGGAGGCGGGCGTTCGTGCGGTGCTCGCGTCGGACCCCGACAAAGCCGCCGAGTTCGAGCGCGCACTCGAGATCGGTGCGAAGGCGGCGGCGTGTCGGGCCGACGGCACGGAGCTCCCTTCGGAGCTGGTGCCCCCGTACGAGCTGGTGGAGCGGGAGGCGCTGGGCCCGGTCCGGGCGCTGCTCGGACTCGACCAGCTCGTGACCGCGATCAGCGGAGCCGCGCCGATCAGCGCAGGGGTGTTCGGGTTCTTCCGGGCCCTGGGAGTTCCGCTCTCGGAGATCTACGGCTTGTCGGAGACGTCGGGGCCGATGACGTGGGAGCCGTTCCGGGTCCGGCCGGGCACGGTCGGTCCGGCGATCCCCGGTCAAGAGGTCCGCCTCGCCGAAGACGGTGAGGTCCTCTGCCGGGGCGGCAACATCTTCCGCGGCTACCTCGACGATCCGGTCCGCACCGCGGAGGTGCTCGACCCCGACGGTTGGTTCCACACCGGCGACATCGGCGAGTTCGACGACGCCGGCTTCCTGCGTATCGTGGACCGCAAGAAGGAGTTGATCATCACCGCAGGCGGGAAGAACATCTCGCCCGCGAACCTCGAGGCCGCGCTGAAAGCGCATCCGTTGATCGGTCAGGCCATGGCGATCGGCGACGGCAAGCCCTACATCTCAGCGCTGCTCGTGCTCGATCCGGAGGTCGCGCCGGTGTGGGCCGCGGGTCATGGGATCGACGGCCTGACCCTCGTCGAACTCGCGTCGCATCCCGAGGTGATCGAGGAGATCGAGCGCGGGGTTGCCACGGCCAACGAGCAGTTCTCGAAGGTCGAACGGATCAAGCGCTTCGTCGTACTCGGCAACGAGTGGATGCCGGACTCCGAGGAGCTCACCCCCACGATGAAGCTCAAGCGCCGCGGCGTCCACGCCAAGTACGCCACCGAGATCGCCAGCTTGTACGACTGACT
>JBBRHS010000263.1:0-4581 GCA_038222385.1 Acidimicrobiia bacterium | reverse complement strand
TCGGTTCGAACAGCGGGGCGAGACGCTCCCGCTGACGGACCGCGATCGCCGCGTAGAGGCTCTCGACGTCGTCGAAGTGGGCGAACACGGTGCGCAGTGAGACGCCCGCGCGCTCGGCGATCTCGCGGGCGGTGGGCTTCGCGATGCCGTCTTCGAGCAACCCGAGCAGCGCTTCGACCAACGCATCGCGGTTGCGTTCGCCCCGCCGGACTCTCCCATCGGAGCCGGAACTAGTTGCACTCACAATGCGACTACTTTACCATCCCGTCCGTGGCCGACATCTACGATCCTGAGATCGTCGACGAAGGTTCCGAACCCGATCCCCGCTTCTCGTTCGCGAACGAGCGGACGTTCCTGGCGTGGATCCGCACCGCGCTCGCGCTCGTCGCGGGCGGCCTCGCGGTCACCCAGGTGCTCCCGTCGTTCGGGTTCCCGGGAGGCCGTCGGCTCCTCGGGTTGCCGCTCATGGCCGTCGGTGCGGTGATCGCGGCGATGGCCTACCAGCACTGGTACGCATCGGAGCAAGCCATGCGGTTCGGTCGACCACTACCCCGTTCGCCGATGTTGCGGGTCGTGTCGATCACGGTGGCCGGGGTGGCGGTCCTCGCCGCGATCTTCGCCGTGGCGTCCGACCTGTGAACACGAACGAACCCGGGCTCCCGGCCGAACGGACCGTGCTGGCCTGGAACCGGACTGCGCTCGCGTCGGCGGGGCTGGCGGCGCTGGTGATCCGCGTCGTGAGCAGCGCGTTCCCGGTGGCCGGTGCCGTCGCAGTCGGCATCCTGCTGGCGGTGGCGGGGGGCTTCGGCGGCCTGGTCTGTCTGCGGCGTGCGGCGCGCCTGCGGCACTTCGGCACGGCTGCCGGCGCGCTTTCGCCCCGAGTCGCGGCAGTGGTCACGGTCGCGGCCGTCGTGGTCGGCCTCACCGCGTGTGTGATCGGGATCGCCAGGGACGGGCTCTTCGTGGTCTGACGGGTGTCCGCGGGTTCGGGCGGGGGCCCTCAGAACAGGCGCAGCGACGCAGTCGCCCCGCCCCGCAGGTCGTCGATGTCGATCTCGACGCATTGGATGTCGCGGCTCTCGGCGAAGACCCGCGCTTGGGGCTTGATGCGGGTCGCCACGAACATGCCTCGCGTCGGAGCGAGGCGGGCGTCGTGATCGAGCCGCTCCTGGTAGCGAAGCAGTTGCTCGACTCCGGCGATCTCACCGATCCGCTTGACCTCGATCACCACGGCGGCGCCGTCGGCGTCGCGACAGAGCAGATCGACCGGGCCGATGTCGGTGGGGTACTCACGACGTACGAGGACGAGGCCCTCGCGGAGCGCCTCGACCCGCGCCGCGATCAGCTGTTGGAGCTCCGCCTCGACGCCGTCCTTCTCGAGCCCCGGATCGCCACCCTCCTCGAGCTCGACCCGATGGTCGTGGAGGATCTCGTGCAGCTCGATCCGGATCCGTTCGCCTTTGGGGTTCACCGCCACGATCTCGTCGTCGGCTTCGCGGATCGTGCACGGCGGGCTCATCCAGTTGAGTGGCTTGTAGGCCCGGGAGTCGGAGTGGACTGCCAGCGATCCGTCACGCTTCAGCATCACGAGCCGGAGCGCGGGAGGGAGGCGGGCCGCGAGGCGACCCTCGTACTCGACCGAACACACGACGACGAGCAGACGCATCGCCGCGTTGTACCACGGACCGGGTCGGACGCGCGTCGGCGCCTCGTTCGGTCGGTACTCTCGTCGGATGCTCCGGGCTCTGAGATGGCGTCGCCGGGCCGGGGTGATCGGGGCCGGGGTGATCGCGGCCGGGGTGATCGGAGTCGCCGTCGTCGTGTTCGCGGGCGCGAACGTCGGCGGTGATCCGACGCCCGGGTGGGCCGCGTCGAACGACGCGCGGAGCGAGTTGCTCGACCGCCTCGAAGCGGGAACGACCACGACCTGGTCGATGACGACGCGGTTCCACCGGGAGACCCCGGCAGGTCCGTTGGATGCCGACCTGCAGCAACTCAACCGCCAACCCGACTGGCTCACCGTCGGGTTCGGCTCCGTGCGTGGGGTGTGGAAGGGGCAGACCATCGACTGCGCGAACGCACCGGGCGGGAAGTTGTGCGGTCAGGCGGTCGCCGTCGATCCGACAGCTGATCCGAGCGCCTCGGTCGACGCGCTCCGATCGGCGACGGGTCGCAGGGGAACGGCGCGAGTTCGACGCGACGGAACCACTCGTGCCGCAGGGCGGCAGGGTCGTTGCTACTCGGTGATTCCGCGTCGCGACCGCACCGATCGCCGGACCGTGACCCAGTACTGCCTGACCCGTGACGGCATACCGATCCGCGTCCGCGTCCGCCGGCCGGATTCGTCGGACACCGCGACCGCTGAGAAGATCCGCACCACGGTGACCGACGCCGACTTCGAGCGCCTGCTCGTCGGGTACCCGATCAGCCCGCCGGGGTGATCGGGATCTAGCGTCGCGGGCATGAGCTTCTACGACAACGTGCTCCGAGAGTTGATCGTCGCACTCGGGGCGGCGCTCGCGCTCGGCAACGGCTTGGCGCTCATCCGGCGCCGCCGCGACGCTCAGGCTCGCGCGCGCGCGGGCCTCCGCAGCACGAAGGCGAAGGGGAGCTCACGGGCGCGGGGCGGGCGCACGGCGACCGGCGAACTGGTGCAGGCACCGGTGGCCCGATCCGTCGCCTACCTCGTGCTGGGGCTCGTCATGGTCGTGGCCGGCATCGCCGCGATCGTCGCCGCCTGAGCCGGTCCCCGGCGCCCGGTCACGGTGCGCGTGTGGTGGCGTCGGGTCCGCCCGCGCATCCCGCCGCCGAGCTGAGCTCAACCGAGCAGCTTGGCCTTCTGGGCCGCGAACTCGTCGTCGGTGAGGATGCCCTGATCGTGGAGCTCGGCGAGCTGCTTGATCTGCGCGATCGGGTCGTCGGTGCCCTCGGGCGGTGCCGGTTGCCGCGGGTACGCCTGCGCCTGCTCCTCCGCGCTTCCATGTTGGTGCCGCGACACGCCGCCGGCCGCCGCGGTGGCGGTTCCGGCGACGACGGCGGTGCGGGCCGCCATTCCGAGGAGGCCCGGGCGCCCGGCCCTCCCGATCTCCCGTGGCGTCACCATCGGCTGGGCGGCAGCACCGACCGCGTCGGTCGGGATCCGTTCGTGGGCGAGCAACCGGAAGTCGGCGTCGCGCAAAGCGTGGACCATGCGTGTCGCCCAGGTGTTCTCCCACACAACGAGCAGGGCCGAGTTCCCGGGCTCGAGCGATTCCGCCGCGAGCTCGAGATCGCCGTCGCTGAGCAACTCGGATCCCCCACCGTCGAGGTCGTCGAACGCGCGCACCGTCGCGTCGTCGAGCTCACTGAGCTCGAGCACCAGCATGTTGCCGTCGGCGTCCTTCTCCACGAACACGAGGTCGAGGATTCGGAAGGTGCCGTTGTCGACCAGCTCCTTCAGCGCGGGAACGATCTCACCCTTGAAGCGGTTGGCGGAGAACGCGACGAGCGCGAAGTCGACCGGGCCGAGTGGGGCGCTGCTGTCGGTCATGGTCAGCCTTGTCGGTCGGGGGTGTCGGACGCGCAGATCTTGTCAGGGCTCGCGGGCGATGGGGAAGTGGGGTCCAGCGGGACCGTAATCTGAACGCGCTGTGGACCAAGACGAGCAACCGCCCGACCCGGAGGCCCGTCGCTCGCTCGTCGGTCGGGCGCAGGCCGAGAAGCAGCGGGTCACTGCGCGTGCGGTCGCCGCGCGTCGCCAACTCGAGGCCCAGCGTCACCGATCGGGCCCCGCTGGATGCGGCGCTGCGGGCGTTCGAGCGTGACAGTGAGATCGGCGGCGGTGTACTCGCTGCCGCGGTCGGCTTCCGCGTGTTCCTGTTCCTCGTGCCGTACGTGTTCGTCTGGGTCGCCGGATTCGGGGTCGCGAGTCAGGCATCCGACCGGTCGCCCGAGGCCGCAGCCCGTGCCGCGGGCATCACCGGCCTGATCGCCCGGTCGCTCGGCGACTTCGGGAACCTCGGCCTGGGGGAACGGGTGGCCGCGCTCGTCGTGGGGCTCTTCGGTCTGGTGCTCGCCTCCCGTGCCCTCGTGAAGACGCTCGCCATCGTGCACGTGCTGGTGTGGGGCGACGTCGTCCGGCGCAAGATCAGCGCGACGAAGGGGGCCGGAGTGCTGGTCGGACTGGTCACGGTCTCGGTGATGCTCTCCGGCCTCGTCGGATGGATGCGGGGCGAGTCGTTCCTCGCCGGTCTGATCGGCATCGGCCTGTTCATGGCCGTCCCGTTCGCGCTCTGGCTCGCCGTCTCGTGGCTGTTGCCCCACGCGCCGGGTGTGGGTTGGGGGGACCTGGTCCCGGGGGCCGCCGTCGTTGCCGTCGGCGTCGAGGTGCTGCACCTCGTGACCGTGTACTGGATCAGTCGTGAGATCGCGACCAAGGCCGACCGGTACGGAGCCCTGGGCGTGGCGCTCGCCCTGTTGTTGTGGAGCTATCTCCTCGGTCGACTCGTCGTCGCCGCGACGGTCGCGAACGCGTCGGTCTGGCGCAGGGACGCTTCGCACGGTGAGGCGACCTCGGTCCCGCCCACGGGAATCAGCTGACGG
>JBBRHS010000262.1:0-4590 GCA_038222385.1 Acidimicrobiia bacterium | reverse complement strand
TCCCGAGCCCACGCGACCACCGAGGCGACCCGTTCCGCGCCCATCGACGCGCCGGTCGGGTTGCCCGGGTCGTTGAGCCACAGCAGCAGGGCGCGATCGGCGTCGTCGGGCGCGACGCGATCGAGGTCGGGATGCCAGTCGGTGTCGAGCGGGACCGGCACCGGCCTGAGCCCTGCGAGCCGTGCGCCCATCTCGTAGGTGGGATACGCGATCGCCGGGAACAACACGGTGTCGCGCGTCGGGTTGCGCAGGTGCAGCACCTGCGGCAACGACGCGACCAGTTCCTTGGTGCCGACGCACGCGATCACCCCGTCGGCATCGACCTCGATGCCGAACCGGCGCCCGATCCAGGCAGCCGCGGCCTCGCGGAGTGCGGGGGTGCCGATCGACGGCGGGTAACCGGTCGCGCCACCCGCGGCGTCGACGAGGGCCCGGACCGCGACCTCGGGCATCGGGTCGACCGGAGTGCCGACCGAGCAGTCGA
The DNA here is from genome assembly GCA_038222385.1 of Acidimicrobiia bacterium. Classification (GTDB taxonomy): domain Bacteria; phylum Actinomycetota; class Acidimicrobiia; order IMCC26256; family JANYLB01; genus JANYLB01. The sequence continues at coordinate 4,106 of JBBRHS010000262.1, read as the reverse complement.
CGACTCCGCCCGGCATCGCGTCGGCCAGGCGACGGAGGGCGGTGAGGCGGTCGTGCGGGTAGGGCGGGGGGACGAACCCGGTGGTCGGCGCCTCCATACGCAGATCAGCCTAACGGCGTGGCCACCTCACTCAGACCACTCCGTCTCAGGAGATCAGGAGAAGGAGCGGAGCCGGCGGCCACGCATCGCGGGAGTCGACCCGGTGAGCGATCGAGCCGGCGCCGCGGATTCGACCATCAAGGCGCGGGCTCGAACTCCCGGAAGCGCGTCACACTCTCCTCCGGCAGCCGGGCCCGGATGCGGGTTCCGGTGTCCTCGTGGACCTCCACGAGCACCTCGCCTTCGCGGTGCAGCGCCGCGATCACGTCGCCCCGGTCGTACGGCACCACGAACTCCACCACCCGGGCGAGCTGACGCAGGCGCCGCCCGAGTCCCTCGAGCAACTCCCCCACACCCGCACCCGTTGCCGCCGACACCGCCTGCGAGCCCGGGTGCGCCGCCGCGAGTTGCTTGACCACGTAAGGATCGGCGCGGTCGATCTTGTTGAACACCAGGAGCTCGGGGACCTGGTCGGCGCCGATCTCGCGCAGCACCGTGTGCACCGCTTCGATCTGGCGGACCGCTTCGTCGTAGTCGGTGGCGTCGACCACGTGCAGGAGGAGCGCGGCGTCGACCACCTCGACGAGCGTCGACCGGAACGCCTCGACGAGTTGGTGTGGGAGTCGACGCACGAAGCCGACGGTGTCGGAGGCGAGCACCGTCTCCCCACCGGGAAGGTGGACCTGGCGGACCGTCGGGTCCAGCGTCGAGAAGAGGCGGTCCTCGACGAGCACGTCGGAGTGCGACAGGCGGTTCAGCAACGTCGACTTGCCCGCGTTCGTGTAGCCGACCAGTGCGACCGCGGTGCGGGCCCCCCGCCGACGGGCCTTGCGTTGCGTCGCTCGGCTCTGGCCCACCTGCTTCAGCTCGCGTTCGAGCTTCGTGATCCGGCTGTCGATGCGGCGACGGTCGATCTCCAGCTTCGTCTCACCGGGACCGCGCCGGGTCCCGATGCCACCGGCCTGCTGGCTGAGCTCCTTGCCCCGCCCACGCAGGCGGGGCTTCAGGTAACGGAGCTGGGCGAGCTCGACCTGGATCATCCCCTCCTGGCTGGTCGCGTGCTGGGCGAAGATGTCGAGGATGAGCGCGACGCGGTCGACCACGTCGCGCTCGAACTTCTTCTCCAGGTTGCGTTGCTGCGCGGGAGTGAGCTCGTCGTCGAAGATCACGAGATCCACGTCGAGTGCCTCCGCGAGCTGGCTCAGCTCGTCGGCCTTGCCCGAACCCACGTAGGTCGCAGGATCGGGGACGTCGCGCCGTTGGAGCTCGGCGTGGAGCACCTCGGCGCCGGCGGTGTCGGTGAGGAGGGCGAGCTCCTCGAGGCTCGCCTCGGCTTCTTCGATGTCGCGCGTGCCGATCGTCGTCCCGACGAGCAACGCCGTCTGCTGGACGACCTCGAGATCGACCTCGGTCGCGGTCAGCCGGCGCCGCGATCTTCCCGCCCGCGGTTCGACGGTACTCACGGCACCTCCACATCGACGTCGAAGACGTGCACGACGGGGCCGCCGAGTCGGATCGTGGTGCCGAGCTCGACGGTGAGATCGCCGCCGCGCTCGTGGACGGTGACCCGGGCGCCCACGAGGCCGCGGCGGTGCGCGACGGCAGCCGCGGCGCACGCGCCGGTGCCGCAGCTCAGGGTCTCCCCCACTCCGCGTTCCCAGGTGCGGACGGTGAGCGCATCCGTCTCGTCCGGCGTCGGGGCGACGAACTCGACGTTCGTGCGGTTCGGGAAGCGGACGTCGTGCTCGAGTCGTGGGCCGTGCTGGGTCACTCGGGCCGCATCGGGATCGTCGACGAGCAGCACGAAGTGGGGATTGCCCATTCCCGCCGCATCGCCCCGGTAGGTGGTGCCGTGGAACTCGACTTCGAGATCGAACGGACTCGACGCTGCGAGCGGGATCGCTTCGGGTTCGAACGTGACGGGACCCATGTCGACGGTCGCGGCGACCACGTCGCCCGTGTCGGGATCGACGACGAGATCGACTTCGCGACGGCCGCCACCGGTGTCGACCACGAGCTGCTGCCCGTCGACGAGCCCGAGTCGGCGGGCAACGAAGGCGAGGCACCGGATGCCGTTTCCGCTCATCTCGGCGAGGCCACCGTCGGCGTTGAAGAGCGTCATGGTGCAGTCGGCCCCGCCCGACCCCGACCCGAGCGCGATGAGACCGTCGGCGCCGACCCCGCGGTTGCGGTCGCACAGCGCGATCGACTGACCCGGCTTGACCGGGTCGGTGGTGACCAGGAAGTCGTTCCCAGTGGCGTGGAGCTTGCTCAGATGCATCACGACGTCGACCAGCCTGCCAGGAGTGCGGGGAGCACAGCGTCGGGATTGTTCCCCGTGCCGAACCAGGTGATGCGCGGATCCCGCCGGAACCACATCCGTTGGCGACGGGCGAAGGCCCGGGTCCGACGGACGGTCAGCTCGAGTGCTTCGGCGATCCGGCCCGGATCGGGCTTCGACACCTGTTCGGCGCCGCCCGGTCCGAGCGCGTCGAGGACCTCCCGGTACCCGATCGCCTGGCGGGCGGTGCGGGACATGCCGCCGGGCGTCTCGGCCAGACCGGCCACCTCCTCGACGAACCCGCGTGAGCGCATCACCTCGACCCTGGCCTCGATCCGCTGCGCGAGGAGGGCACGGGGCAGCCAGACTCCGGCCATGCGGACGGGGAACACCGTGGGCCCGTAGGCATCGACGCCGGGACCGAACGACGAGAACGGGCGCCCGGTCAGGCGGATGACCTCGAGGGCCCGCACGATGCGACGCACGTTGTGGGGGTCGATGCGGGCGGCGCCGGTCGGGTCGGCCGCCACGATCTCGGCGTACGCGGCCGCGACCCCGCCCGGCTCCGCGGTCCACGCTTCGAGTTCGGCGCGCAGTGCGAGGTCCTCGCCGGGGAACTCCAACGCATCGACCACCGCCTGCACGTAGAGACCGGTGCCGCCGACCAGCAGCGCGCGCAGACCGCGGGCCTCGATGTCGGCGACCGCAACTCGCGCCGCCTGCTGGGTGCGCACGACCGACCACTCCTCGCTCGGGTCGACCACGTCGATCACGTGGTGCGGCACAGCCGCGAGGTCGTCGGGGCTCGGCTTCGCGGTGCCGACGTCCATGCCCCGGTACACCTGCATCGAGTCGAGCGACACGATCTCGATGTCGCCGAGTTCCCGCGCGACCGCGAACGCGAGGTCGGACTTGCCCGACGCGGTGGGCCCGACGATGGCGAGGTGCAGGGTCAGCCCGCCCGCACGGGGATGCGCACCCGCGCGGTCTCTCCACGGAGCCAGTGCGGCGCCGCGCCCGTGATGCGCACCGGATGCCGACTGCCCGCCGGCGCGTCGGCGGTGAAGTGCACGAGCTTGTTCTGCCGGGTCCGACCCGCGAGCACGGTCGGGTCTTTCTTCGACGGTCCGTCGACGAGGATCTCCTCGACGCGACCGATGCGCCCCTCGTGGTGCTCCAGCGCGTGCCGTTCAACGACTTCGGTGAGCCGCTCCATGCGTTCCCGGATCACGTCGTCGGCGACGAACTCGTCGGTCATCGCCGCGGCGCCGGTACCGGCCCGGGGTGAGAACACAAAGGTGTAGGCGGCGTCGTACGCGGCCTCGTCGACGACCTCGAGGGATCGGGCGAACTCGACTTCGGTCTCGCCGGGGAAGCCGACGATGAGGTCGGTCGTCACCGCGAGATCCGGGATCGCGGCGCGTGCGGCGCGCAGACGTTCGAGGTAGCGCTCGGCGGTGTAGCCGCGGTGCATGCGAGCGAGGACGCTGTCGCTGCCCGACTGCAACGGGAGGTGCAGGTGCTCGCACACCGATGGACACTCGGCCATCGCCGCGATGGTCTCGGGCCGGAGGTCCTTCGGGTGCGGTGACGTGAACCGGATGCGGTCGATGCCCGCCACCGCGTCGAGGGCGCGGAGCAGATCCGCGAACTGGGGTCGGTACTGGCCGGCCCCGAGATCGCGACCGTAGGAGTTCACGTTCTGGCCGAGCAGGGTGATCTCGCG
>JBBRHS010000261.1:0-4631 GCA_038222385.1 Acidimicrobiia bacterium | reverse complement strand
TGGTCGGCGCCGCGAGCAGCACGGTCTCGACGCCTTTCGCGTCGGCCACGTCGCCCCAGCCGTCGAGCTCGTCGAGCGGGAGGTCGGGCACGATGGCACCGTCGATCCCCGACGCCGCGAGCGACGACGCGAAACGTTCGTGGCCCATGTGCTGCACGGGGTTGTAGTACGTCATGACCACCAGCGGCACCGCCACGTCGAGTCCGGCGGCTTCGGCGATGATCGTGGCCGGAGTCGCGCCGAGTTCGAGCGCGCGCTGGGAAGCCTCCTGGATCGTGGCGCCGTCCATCACCGGATCCGAGAACGGGATGCCGATCTCGATCGCGTCGGCACCGGCCGACGCGGCCGCGCGGACGACGTCGAGCCATCCGCCGCCGAGCCCACCGGTCACGTACGGAACGAGCAGGGTGTGCCCCTCGGCCCGATGGGCCCGGAGGTGCGACTCGAGGTTCACCCGAGGGTCTCCCCGAGCATCTCCGCGACCTGGTTGGCGTCCTTGTCGCCCCGGCCCGAGAGCGTCACCAGCACCGTCGACCCCGAGGGCACTGCGTGGCCGGCCTCACGGGCGAGCCAGCCGATCGCGTGCGCGGGTTCGAGGGCCGGGACGATCCCCTCGGTCACGGCGAGGAGCTGGAACCCCGCGAGGGCTTCGTCGTCGGTGGCGAACACGTACTCAGCCCGACCATCGGCCGCGAGCTGAGCGTGCTCCGGCCCGACCCCCGGGTAGTCGAGCCCGGCGCTGAGCGAGTGCGTCTCGAGAATCTGGCCCTCTTCGTCCTGGAGGAAGAGCGAACGCGCGCCGTGGAGCACACCCGGGACCCCCCGGCTCACCGAGGCGCCGTGCTGACCCGACTCGAGGCCGAGGCCACCGGCTTCGACGCCGACGAGTCGGGCCGAGGTCTCGAGGAACCCGGCGAAGGTTCCGATCGCGTTCGAGCCGCCGCCGACACATGCCACGACGAGATCGGGATCGCCACCCGTCTTCGCCCGGCACTGCTCGCGCGCTTCGTCGCCGACGATGCGTTGGAACTCGCGGACGATCCACGGGTACGGATGCGGACCGACGACCGAGCCGATGCAGTAGTGGGTGCTCTCGACGCTCGCGACCCAGTCGCGCAGCGCGTCGTTGATCGCGTCCTTGAGGGTCGCGCTCCCCGACGACACCGGGATGACCTCGGCACCGAGCAGCTGCATCCGGAACACGTTGAGGGCCTGTCGTTCGACGTCGACCGCGCCCATGAACACCTGGCAGTCGAGGCCGAACAGTGCGGCCGCAGTGGCCGTCGCGACACCGTGCTGGCCCGCACCGGTCTCGGCGATGACCCGCTGCTTGCCCATGCGGCGGGTGAGGAGCGCCTGACCCAGCACGTTGTTGATCTTGTGGGAGCCGGTGTGGGTGAGGTCTTCGCGCTTGAGGAGCACCCGCACGCCGAGCCGCTCGGAGAGGCGGTGACACTCGGTGACCGGCGTCGGACGACCCGCGTAGTCGGTGAGGAGACCACCGAGCTCGGCCCGGAACTCGGCCGAGGCCCACGCGGTCCGGAACTCGGCCTCGAGCTCTTCGAGCGCGGGGACGAGCGTCTCGGGGACGAACCGACCGCCGAACTCGCCGAAGCGGCCGAGGCCGGTCGGCTCGGCACTCGGCGCGTCGGGAAGCACCACCGGTTCACCTCGACTCGGCGCCGCCATTACTCGTCGTCCATCCAGTCGTAGGGGTGACTGCCCGTGGAGACCGGCGGACGATTCTCGTCGGCCAACCGGTCGCCGGCGGCGCGTGCCGCGTCGATGAACCGCTTGAGCTTGCGTGGGTCCTTGCGGCCCGCACTCGCCTCGATACCCGTGCTCACGTCGACGCCCCACGGCCGGACCTTCGCGATCGCGTCGGCGACGTTGTCGTGGTTGAGCCCACCCGCGAGCAGGAGGCGGATCCCGCCGGGCGCGCCCTCGGTGAGCGACCAGTCGAACACGCGCCCGGACCCGGGCTCGGGGTTGTCGATCAGGACGACATCCGCCGGGCCGTTCGCCGCAGTCGAGAGCGTCGGGTCGCCCGCCGGGAACGCCTGGATCACGAACGGCACCCGCTGGCGGACCCAGCGGACCTCCGAGATCGGTTCACGACCGTGGAGCTGCGCGCCGCGCAGGCCGGTGGTGTTCACGATCTCGGCGACCCGTTCGGGCCGCTCGTTGCGGAACACCCCCACGGTGACGGTCTCGAGCGGGAGCCGCTTCACGATGTCGGCGACCGTCGCGGGCATCACCATTCGCCGGCTCCCGGCCGCGAAGACGAAGCCGACCGCGTCGGCTCCGAGGGCCACCGCGAGCAGCGCGTCGTCCTCGTTGGTGATCCCGCACACCTTGATGAACATGGCCCGCCCACCGTATCGGACCGACCCACCACACTCCGTGATCGTTTCCGGCCTGACCGACTCGGTTCAGGCATCGATGAGCCGGCCGTGGAGGTAGTCGTCATAGGCGCTGAGGTCGAGGAAGCCGTGGCCGCTGTAGTTGAAGAGGATGACCCGCTCCTCGCCGAGCTCCTTGGCCGCGAGCGCCTCGTCGACCACCGCTCGGATCGCGTGGCCGGTCTCGGGTGCGGGGAGCTTGCCCTCGGTGTTCGCGAACTGCACCGCGGCCTCGAACGTCTTGCCCTGCGGGTAGGCGACGGCCTCCATCCGACCGGTCTTCACCAGGTTGGAGATGATCGGTGAGTCGCCGTGGTACCGCAGGCCCCCGGCGTGGATCGACGGGGGCACGAAGTCGTGACCGAGCGTGTACATCGGCAGCAGGGGCGTCATGCCCACGGTGTCACCGAAGTCGTACTCGAACGTCCCCTCGGTGAGCGTCGGGCAGCTCGACGGTTCGACCGCGACGAGTCGCACGGTGTCGTCGGCCATGAACGGCAGGGCGATACCCCCGAGACTCGATCCGCCTCCGCAGCACCCCACGACGACGTCGGGTCGGGCCTCCCCCGCCAACTCGAGCTGCTCCTTGGCCTCGAGCCCGATGACGGTCTGGTGCAGGAGCACGTGGTTGAGCACCGATCCCAACGCGTAGTGGGTGTCGGCGCGACCGGCGGCGTCGCGCACGGCGTCGCTGATCGCGAGACCGAGCGAGCCGGGATGCGTCGGGTCGTCGACCGGCGACGCGACGACCTCGCTCCCCCACGTCTCCATGAGGATCTTGCGGTACGGCTTCTGCTCGAAGCTGGCCCGCACCATGTACACCTTGCAGTCGAGGTCGAACTGACGCGACGCAAAGCTCAACGCGGTGCCCCACTGCCCTGCGCCGGTCTCCGTGGCGAGTCGCTTCGTACCCTCGGCCCGGTTGTAGAAGGCCTGCGGCACCGCGGTGTTCGTCTTGTGGGAACCCGCCGGCGAGACCGACTCGTCCTTGTAGTAGATGCGCGCCGGCGTGCCGAGCGCCTGCTCGAGACGTTCGGCACGCACGAGTGGAGTCGGGCGCCACAGGCGCAGGATGTCGATGACCTCGCCCGGGATGTCGATCCACCGCTCGGGCGACATCTCCTGGGCGACGAGGCCCATCGGGAACAGCGGCGCGAGGTCGTCGGGCCCGACCGGTTCCTTCGTGGCGGGGTGCAGGGGTGGCTGCAACGGCTCGGCGAGCGCCGGGAGTGCGTTGAACCACGCGGTCGGGATCTGGTCGGAGGTCAGGTTGTAGCGGGTCATCAGGAGCTCTCCTCCTCGTACAGCGAGCGGAGCGTCGTGACCGGGTCCGTCGAGCGGACGAGGTACTCCCCGACGAGGACGGCGTCGTAGCCGGCATCGTGCATGCGCCGGGCGTCGTCGGGCGAACGGATCGCGCTCTCGGCCACCGCGCTCACGGCGGAGGGGATCTGCGACCGGAGCCGCTCCGCCGTCGTGAGGTCTTCGGCGAAGGTCCCGAGGTTGCGGCAGTTCACCCCGACGATGCGCGCCCCGGCCGCCAACGCCCGGTCGACCTCGGCGTCGTCGTGGGCTTCGACGAGTGCTGCGAGACCGAGATCGGTGGCGAGGACGTGGAGCTCGGCGAGGAGGTCGTCGTCGGGGATCGCAGCCACGATCAGCAGCACCGCGTCGGCACCGATCGCGCGCGCCTCCCAGATCTGCGACCCGTCGATCACGAAGTCCTTGCGCAGGATCGGCAGCGCAACCGCCTCGGAGGCAGCCTGCAGGTCGGCGACGGTGCCACCGAAGAACGGACCGTCGGTGAGGACCGACAACGCCGACGCGCCACCCGACTCGTAGGCCTTCGCGGTGAGCGCGGGATCGAGATCGGCGGCGAGCTCACCCTTCGACGGCGAGCGACGCTTGAACTCGGCGATCACCGCGAGCCGGCCGTCGGCGCGCCGTAGTCCACCCGCGAAGTCGCGAGTCGGCCCGGCCGCGAGCGCCGCCTTTCGGATGGCCTCGCGCGTCCCCGGCTGGCGGAGCAACGTGACCTCGTCGAGCTTGGTGCGAAGGATCTTGTCCAATACCGACATCTAGGATTGCTCCGCTCGCTCGGCCCTCACGGGGCCCGTCTCACGGTCGGCCGCTCGCTCCACATGGGACCGAAGCCTACGCTGCCACCCCATGGCGATCACCTTTCCCGACGGCTTCGTCTGGGGCACGGCCACGGCCGCGCACCAGGTC
>JBBRHS010000260.1:0-4643 GCA_038222385.1 Acidimicrobiia bacterium | reverse complement strand
GATCAAGCTGGGCCCCTGCTCCAACGGTGAGTTCCTTCCCCTGCCACTGGGTGCCGTGGAGCGGGAAGCGATCCGCCGAACCTACGACGGAGCCGATCGTGTCGCCCGTCGGCTCGGAATCGACCGCCGCCGCTTCCTCCGGACCGTCGGCGGTGCCGCGCTGATGCTCGGCGCGATGGCTGCGTGTGAGTCGGAGGCGAAACGGGCCGACGGGAAGCGATCCGGCGGTACCTTCGCCGTCCCCGACGACCCGACCGACACCGATGCGGCCGCCGAGGCGCTGACCGGCGACGAGTTCATCCTCGACGTGCAGACGCACTTCCTCGAGTACGACCTGTCGACACCCGGAGGGCTCGCGCTCGCGAGTGCCTTCCCGCAGTCGGCTTGCGGTGCCGACGACCCGCGGTCCTGCTTCACGATCGACGAGTACCTCGACGAGCTGTTCCTGCGCAGCGACACCTCGAAGGCGGTCATCTCCGCGCTCCCGATCCCGGGCGACGCGAACCCCCAGTCGATCGACGACGCGGAGGAGGCCCGCCGGACCTTCGCGGCGGTCTGCGGCGACGACCGCCTCCTGGTGCACGGAGGCGTGTTCCCCCAGCTGGGTTCGCTCGAGGCTGCGCTCGACGGGATGACCGAGCTCGACGCTGGTCACGACATCTCGGCGTGGAAGGTGTACACCCACAACCCCGCCGGCTGGTGGCTCGACGACCACTCTGCTGATGCACCGCAGGTCGGCAACGCGTTCCTCGACCACGTCGCGACGACCTCCACGAACATCGTCTGCATCCACAAGGGCCTCGGCGGGATGCTCGGCGGTCGTGCCGACTACTCATCGCCGGTCGACATCGGACCGGCCGCCGCAGCCCACCCCGATGTGCGCTTCGTCGTCTACCACTCCGGCTTCGAGACCGGATCGGCCGAAGGTCCGTACACCCCCGAGACTGCAGGCGTCGGAGTCAACCGTCTCATCACGACGTTGCGTGACCACCGGATCGGGCCCGACGGCAACGTGTTCGCCGAGCTGGGCTCGACCTGGTGGTTGGTCATGCGGAACCCGACCGCCGCGGCCCATGTCCTCGGCAAGCTGCTCGCGCAGCTCGGTCCCGATCGCATCGTGTGGGGCACCGACTCGATCTGGTACGGCTCACCCCAGGACCAGATCCAAGCGTTCCGCTCGTTCGAGATCACCGCTGAGCTCCAGGACTCCTACGGCTACCCCCCGCTCACGCCCAACGTGAAGCGCAAGATATTCGGACTCAACGCCGCGAAGCTCTACGGCATCGAACCCGACACTGGCCGGTGCAACTTCTCCCGGGAGGACCTCCGACAGGCCCGCGAGGCCATGCCCGGCCCGAACCGCACCTACGGCCCGGAGACGGCATCGCAACTGCGTTCGCTCATCGCGGCGCACGGCGTCGTGTGACCACACGACCGCGCCGCCGATGCGGTCGCCGCGTGATGCCGGACGTCAGGTGAAGGTGCCGCCGTCGACGACGATCCGCTGGTCGGTGAGGTAGCCGGCGGCGTCGGACACGAGGAACCGGACCACGTCGGCGATCTCGTCGGGAGTGCACACGTGCCCGAACGGTGATCCGGCGTCGAGGGTGTGGATGTCGTCGATTCCCATCGCACCCTTCACGAGCCGTCGACCCATCTCGGTCTCGACCAGTCCCGGCGCGACGACGTTCACGTGGATGCCGTTGCGGCGTTCCTCCTTCGCCAGACCCCGGGCGAGGGCTTCGAGCGCGGCTTTGGCCATGTTGTAGGGCGCGGAGTTCGCGGCCATGTGGGTGGTCGCGGCCGAGGAGATCATGATCACGTCGCCCCGGGGGTGCGTCCGCATCCCGGGCAGGAGCAGCTTCGACAGCAGGAACGCGCCGAGCACGTGGGTGCGCCACACCCGTTCGACCTCGGCGACCTCGGTCTTGGTCACGTTCTGACCGCGGCTGGCGATGCCGGCGTTGTGCACGAGGATGTCGACCGAACCGAAGGCGTCGAGCGTCTCGGCCGCGACCCGCTCGCAGTCTTCGACCACGTCGACCGAACCCGCGAACGCGAAGCCCCGGCGCCCGAGCGCTTCGATCTCGTGGACCGTGGCCTGCGCACTCTCGGCGTCGCGCCGGTAGTTCACGGCCACGTCGGCACCGTCGGCGGCCAGCGCGAGCGCGATTGCCCGCCCGATCCCGCGTCCGCCGCCCGTTACCAGCGCCGATCGACCCTCGAGTCCGCTCACGCGTATCCCCTCTCGATCACTCGGTCACCCTCACGCATGGTGCTCATTCGTCTCGGAACACGGGCGGGCGCTTCTCGAGGAACGCCGCCATCGCCTCGGTCATGTCGCCGCTCGTGCTGCACAGGATCTGGGTGCGGTTCTCGAGGTCGATCCCCGCGTGGAGACTCCCGATCTCGAGCTGGCTCCACATGACCTCCTTGGTCATGCGCACCCCGAACGGACTGTTGGCCAGGATGAGGTCGGCTTCGTCGAGCGCGGCGTCGAGCAACTGGTCGTCGGGTACCACCCTGGTCACGAGGCCGATCCGTTCGGCTTCGACGCTGTCGACGAAACGGCCCGTGAGCATCAGCTCGTAGGCCCGCGACGCCCCGATCAAGCGGGGCAGCATCCAGCTCACACCGACGTCGCAGCCCGACAGCCCGACCCGCACGAACGCGACGTTGAACCGCGCGCTCGTGGCCGCGATGCGGATGTCGGATCCGAGCGCGAGGGCGAGCCCGCCGCCCGACGCGGCGCCGTTCACCGCCGCGATCACCGGCTGGGGCTGCTCCCGGAGCGCGGGCACCATCCCGGCCACGAACTTCTGGACCCGCATGCCGTTCTGCGCCCGCCCGGTTCCGGTCACGTCGGGTGGTGTCGCACCCTCGGCGAGATCGAGTCCCGAGCAGAACCCGGTCCCCGCGCCGGTCAGCACGATCACCCGGCACGACCGGTCCCCTGCGAGTTCGTCGAGCACACCGTAGAACCCGGACAGGAGCTCGTAGTTGAGCGCGTTGCGACGCTCCGGTCGGTTGAGGGTGATCTGCGCGACCCCGTCGCGCGGACGGCTGACCTCGACGACACTCATCTGGACGCGCTCCCCCCGGGGTTCGTGTGGGCGTCGTTGCGGGCGCCAGCCTGCCAGACTCCGGGCATGACCGAACCCGTGCACGCCGCCGACCTGACCGACGAGCTCGAGGACTGGGGCGACCTCGCGCCACCGCTGGGGATCCCCCTCGGCGACGCGATGCCGACCCGCGGCCTCGAGACCTGGGCCGCCGAGAGCGGGACCCCCTCCACGGGCGTGTGGGAATGCGAACCCGGCGACAGCCGCTGGAAGCTCGACGGCGAAGGCGAGTTCATCCACGTCGTGAGCGGGCGGATGACCTGTACGAGCGACGACGGTGTCGTCACGAAGCTCGGTCCGGGCGACTCGTTCACCTTCCCGCCCGGCTGGAGCGGCACGTGGAACATCCACGAGACGCTCCGCAAGGTGTACACGATGTTCCCGGCCTGAACAGCCGCCGCCGTATTCACCCGGCGCGGGAGCTCGCGAGGCGGTCGGCTCGTTCGACGAGTCGCTCCGCGCCGAGGCGGTCGGCCCACTCGGCCAGCTCGGGCGTCGCGCCGCGCCACTCCCAGTCGTCGACCACACCGACCTCCGGGTCGATGCGGAGGGTCGCGAGGTTCCGGAAGAGCTCGGCGAGCTCCCGCTGCTCCGCGAGCGTCGTGGCGAGCTTCACCGCGCCGCGCACCGTGATGTCCCACTGGTGGGCATGTTCGGGGATCGCCTCGATGTGCACGTACCGGCGGAGCACCGCGGCGGCCGACTTCGCACCCCAACCGGCAAGCCCAGGGAAGCCGTCGGCGCTGTCGCCCACGAGCGCGAGCCAGTCGGGGATCGATTCGGGGAGCACCCCGAACTTCTCGATCACACCGGCCTCACCAATCGTCGTGCGTTTCCGCCGGTCGAGCTGGACGACGTGGTCGTCGACGACGCATTGGGCGAGGTCCTTGTCGGGGGTGCAGATGATCACCCGGCCGACCCGGGGGTCGCGCGCCGCAACGTGCGCGGCGGCGGCGAGCGCGTCGTCGGCCTCGAAGTCGATCATCGGCCAGACGGCGACGCCGAGCGCGGCGAGCGCGTCCTCGAGGAGCGGGAATTGGCCGAAGAGCTCGGGGTCGATGCCCTCGCCGGTCTTGTAGCCGGCCCACAGCTCGTTGCGGAACGACGGGATCACGTGGTCGGTCGCGACGCCGACGTGGGTCGCGCCCTCCTCGAGCAGCGTCAGCACCGAGTACACGACACCGCGGACCGCGGCGACCTCCACACCGTCGCCGTCGAGGTGCGACGGCAACGCGAAGTGGTGGCGGAAGAGCTCGTAGGTCCCGTCGACGAGGTGCGTCTCCACCGCGGGAGCGTGTCACACCCGATCACGTTGGTGCGATTGTCCACGCCAGAGGGGGTCCAATCGCACCAACGGATCGGTCGCGTGCGGCGTTCAGTTGACGATCTTGGCCTTCATCTTCTGGAACTCGGCGTCGTCGAGGACTCCGCGGTCCTTGAGGTCGGCGAGGCGGTGCAGCTCGTCGGCCGGGCTCGACCCGGACGAGGCGGTACCCGCGGCCTGACGGATGTACTCCTTGG
>JBBRHS010000259.1:0-4645 GCA_038222385.1 Acidimicrobiia bacterium | reverse complement strand
CCGGGGTACGACTTCCGGTGGACGGCGGCGATCCGTCCGCCTTCGAGCACGGCCGCCGCGTTGAACAGGTTGCCCGCCGCGTCGCGCTCGGTGAAGCCGACGATCGCCGTGACCGGCGAGTCGAGGAGCGGCGCGACGACTGCCGTGAGCTCGCCGTTGCCGACTTCCAACGCGACGTCGGCCGGTGACTGGCCGGAAGACTCGTGGGCCAAGCCGCCGATCACCGCCTCGGGGCAGCACAGGATCTCGACTCCGCGCGCGGCACAGGTGGCGAGTTGCTCGCAGATGAGCTCGACCGCGTCGAGGCTCCCGAACGGGAGGTACGGAGCCTGGTACGCGGCGACCTTCACGGAGCGAGTGTCGCGCGAGCCTCCGACGCCTCGGGGAACGGCGCGAGGATGCACGGATGGCGAGCTGGACGTGCCCGGACTGCGGTCGACGGTTCGCCCGCTCCCGGCAATCGCACGAGTGCGCCCCGGCCATGGGCATCGAGGAGTACTTCGCAACCGGTCCACGGTTCGAGCGCCCGATCTTCGAGGCCGTGCTCGACCACCTCGAGACCCTGGGTCCCGTGCACGTGGAGCCGGTGTCGGTCGGGATCTTCATCAAGAACGACGGGAGCCTGGTCGAGTTGCGGCCGATGCGGAAGTGGGTGGCGCTGTCGTTCTCCCTCAGACGACGGGTCGATCATCCGAAGATCGCCCGCAAGCCGATCGTCGCGGGCGCGCGGATCTTCCACGTGGTCAACCTCACCGGACCCGACGACCTCGACGCCCAAGTGCGGGACTGGCTGACCGAGGCCTACTTCGAGTCGTGACCCGGATCGCGGCCCGACGGGTCTCCGGGCTTGATGGGCGGACGGCCGGGCGCCCATACTCACCCCCTTGTCCTCCACGAATGCCGCGGCGCCGGCTGCGCCGCCCGACGAGGCGGGACGACTCGCCGCCCTGTGGACGGCCGCATCGCGGTTCGCCCTCCCCGCGGCGATGCTGGCCGCGATCGTCGGCGTGCTGGTTGCCACGTCTCGATTCGGCATCGGGCTGACACCCGACTCCGTCACGTACGTCAACGGAGCCCGCGGCATCGCCGACGGTCGTGGCTACACCGACGCGTTCGGTGTTGCGATCGGTCTGTTTCCGCCGGGCTACTCAGCGGTTCTCGCGCTCGGCGAACGGCTCGGCATCGGCGTGCTCGACGCAGCCCGGTGGCTCAGTGCCCTCGCATTCGGGTTCACCGTGTTCCTCTCGTGGGTGCTCCTGGGCCGCCACGTCCGGTCGCCGGGGATCCGAGCCGCGGCGACGATCCTGGTCGGGTGTTCGGCTGTTCTCTTGGAGATCTACTCGAAGCTGTTGAGCGAACACCTCTTCGTGCCGGTCGTCCTCCTGTTCATCCTGGTGGGTGAGGAGATCCTGGAGCGACCGCGCGCCTACGAGTGGCTCGCGGCCGCCGTTGCGCTCGCCTGGGCAGGCTTCTACCTCCGCTACGTCGGACTGGTGCTGATCCTCGTCGGTGGACTCGTGATCGTCATCGCCGGGTGGTCGGGCGGTCGGGTGGTCGCAGTGCTGCGCGCCGCCGGGTTCGCCGTCGCGTCGATCAGCGTCCCCGCTATCTGGATGATGCGGAACCAGGATGCAAACGGCGATCCGCTGGGTCCTCGGGCCGAGTCGTCGGTCACGGTGCTCGGCAACGTCCGGCGCGTCGGTGACGAGGTGGGGGAGTGGATCGCGACCCGGCTCGTCCCGAGCGCGCTGCACCTCGTCGTCCTCGGGGTGGTCGTGGTCGCGCTGGTTGCCATCGTCTTCTGGTTGTGGCGGCGGGAGACACCGATGCCGTCCGACTGGCGGTCGATGGTGCCGACCACGCTGATGATCGTCGTGTACGTCGTGTACCTGGTCGCGTCGGCGACGATCGTGGCCTTCGCGGCCATCGACACTCGGTTCATGGTCCCGGTGTACGTGCCCCTGATCGTGCTCGGCGCCTGGGGTTTCGAGCGGATCCGCGATGTGCTCCCGCCTTCGCGGTTGCGGACGATCGCGACCGTGCTCGGCGTGGTGTGGATCGTCGCCAACGCAGCCTGGTTCGCGGGCCGGGCCGTCGGCTACGCGCGCAACGGTGCCGGTGGGTACGCGACCGAACGGTTCCAGGATTCCCGGATCCTGCGCGAGGTGGACCGGCTCGACCTCGCCCCGCTCACGTACAGCAACGATCCGTTCGCGATCTCGGTGCTCCTCGACGAAGACGTGCGCCTGTCGGTCGCGGCTCGGTACTTCAACTCGCAGTCGAAGACGACTCAGCTCCCGCGCTTTCTCGAGACCATCGCGTGTGCCGGGAACGCGCAGCTGATCTGGTTGGAGCCGAACATGCGCACCTACCTCTACACGCCGGCGGAACTGCAGCGAGATCTCATCCTGGACCCGATCACCGAGCGCGACGATGGTGTGGTCTACGACGTCCGGCCCCGGCCCGGCGTCACCCCGGAGTGTCGGGAGTAGACCGAGCGAGCCGACGCAGCCCGATGGGTAGCCTCGGGCCCATGCGCTCACCGTTGGAGCTCCTCGAGGCGTTGGCTTCGGAAGAGGTCCAGGTGACTCCGGACCTCCGGCACTTCGAGATCTACACGCTGCGGGGGCTTCTCACGATCCTCTGGCACGGCCCTCCCGACGCCTCCTCGGTCGTGTTGATGTCGGGCGGTGGGATGGGAGGGCTGCTCGGTCCGGCCGAAGGGCTGTACCACGACCTCGGTGTGCAGTTCGCGGCGTCGGGGATCGGCACCATGCGCGTGGGGTACCGCACGCCGAACGACTTGGGGCGGTGCGTCCACGATGTCGCGGCCGCGGCCGATCTCGCGTCCCGCACGGGGGCCGAGGAGTACGTGACCGTCGGCCACTCGTTCGGTGGCGCGGTCGCGATCCAGGCGGGGATGGTCCTGTCGGACCACTGCGCGGGGATCGTCACGCTCTCGACGCAGTCAGCGGGGTGCGAAGACGCAGGCGCGCTCGACGAACGCGTGCCGCTGCTGCTCTTCCACGGCGACCGCGACGAGATCCTCCCGGCGGAGACGTCGACGGTCGTCCAGATGCTCGTCGGCCACGGTGAGGTCGAGATCCTCCCGGGCTCTGGGCACCTGCTCACCGAGGCGGCCGACCATCTCCGGACCCGACTCGGCGCGTGGATCCCCGAGTGCTTCGAAGCAGCCTGATCGCGCGCCTCAGTGGACGTTGCCGCTCGAGCACCTTCGTCGGATCACACAGCGCGGTGGCGACCCACGCGTCGGCGGCGATGCTCCCGTCGGACCGTTCGTCGCCGGCGCGTCTCCTACGATGATCCGACCGTACGGGCGATCGGCGACCGGGAGGCAACGCAGGCATGAACACACTGCGCCGGGTGGCGTGACGCTCGAGGCCCACGTCGACGAGGTCGCACACGAGACCGACTTCTCTGGTGTGGTCCGCGTCGATCGGGGCGACGACCTCGTGTTCGCGAAGGCGTACGGCCTCGCCGATCGCCGGTGGGGGATCGAGAACACGGTCGACACCCGCTTCGGCATCGCGAGCGGGAGCAAGGCATTGACGGCGCTCGTCGTGGTGCGCCTCGTCGAGTCGGGTGAACTGGAGCTCGGCACCACGGCCCGGTCGGTGCTCGGCGGCGATCTGCCGCTCATCGGCGACGACGTGACCGTCGAGCATCTCCTCGCGCACCGGTCGGGGATCGGCGACTACCTCGACGAGGGCGACGACGTCGGGTTCGACGACTACCTGCTGCGCGCCCCGCCGCAGGAGCTCGTGACCACTGAGCAGTACGTCAAGGTGCTCGACGGCCATCCGACGCAGTTCGCGCCCGACGACCGGTTCGCGTACAACAACGGCGGCTACGTGGTGCTCGCGCTCCTGGCCGAGCGGGCGAGCGGCGTGCCGTTCCCCGAGCTCGTCGACGAGCGGGTGTGCCGTCCGGCGGGGATGCACGACACCGGGTTCCTGCGGTCGGACGCGCTGCCGGCCCGCGCCGCGACCGGGTACGTGACGGTCGACGGTGAGGAGCTGACCAACGTGTTCCACCTCCCCGCGCGGGGGAGCGGCGACGGTGGCATCTTCTCGACCGCCGGCGACGTGCGCGCGCTCTGGCGCGCGTTCGTCGAGGGGCGGATCGTGTCGGAGTCGTGGGTCGCGGAGATGACCCGCCCGCGCTCCGATGTCCCCGAGGAGTCGATGCGCTACGGCCTGGGCTTCTGGCTGCACTCGTCGACCGGCTCGGTGATGCTCGAGGGTTGCGACGCCGGCGTCTCGTTCCGCACCGTGCACGGCCCGGGAACCGGCGTCACCCACACCGTGGTCTCGAACACGACCGACGGCGCCTGGCCCCTGACCCGGATGCTCGATCGCGAACTGGACCTCTGACCGTCGGGCTGGGGTCAGGGTTCGTCGTGGACGAGGTGGTCGAGCCGTTCGACCGCGTCGATGAACTCCTCGATCATCTCGAGCACGACGCGCCGGGTGGGCTTCACCGTGTTCATCGTGCCGACCACCTGACCGACGAAGTAGGTCGCGAGTTGGTTCGCGCCCGAACCGGGCGTCGCCGCGGCACGGTGGATCCGGGCCAGGGCCGGGCCGACGAGCAGCGGTTGGATCGGCATCGGCAGGGGACCGGG
>JBBRHS010000258.1:0-4654 GCA_038222385.1 Acidimicrobiia bacterium | reverse complement strand
GCAACGTCGGGGTCCGGTCCTCGCGGCGTCGCCGGTCCCCTGGCCGCTCCGGCCGGGATTCCGCGGCGTTCCCGTGCACGTCATGACCACCACGGAGGTCCACGAGATGGCCGAGCGCTACGGCGAGGTCTCGGCGTGGCTCCGCGAAGCCGGCTACGACGGCATCCAACTCGGGTCGGCGAACGCGAAGCTGCTCGACCAGTTCCTGTCGCCGTTCTACAACCACCGCACCGACGAGTTCGGTGGGTCGCTCGAGGCGCGGGCACGCGTGTTGCGCCTGATCCGCGAGGCAGTCACGCGCCGGGCCGGGCCCGACTTCCCGTGCACGGTGAAGGTACCGGCCGAGACGGCGCCGCCCGGCTTCCCGCGCGGGACGCTCGACGATGCGTTGCGACTCGCACAGCTCGTCGAGGAATGGGGCTTCGACGCGATCACCCCGGTCCGGGTCTCGGTCTTCCCCGACACGACCCTCTCGCGCGGTGGTGTCCCCGATTCGTTCTGGACCAACCCCGGGATGGCAACCCGACTGGCGCGCGCCGCGCCGACCCGCACGCGTCGCGCCATCATCAAGGGAGGAGCCTGGTGGGGTGGGCGGACCGCCCCCTTCCGGCCGGTGTGGAACCGCGACCTCTTCACCGCAGTGCACCGCCGCGCCGGCATCCCCGTGCTCGCGGTCGGGGGAATCCGCACCGCGTCGGAGGTGCGGCAGATCCTCGGTCGCAACCAGGCCGACCTGGTCGGCATCGGGCGTCCCTTCTACGCGGAACCCGACCTCGCGGCGCGCATCCTCGCCGGCGTCGACGGTCCCGGACGCTGCCGGAACTCCAACCGATGCGTCCCCGCCCAGATGCTCGGGATGAAGGGCGCCTGCTACAACCCCGACGTCCACCGAACGCCGTGAGCGATCGAGGCCGCGCAACGGAGCGAACCATCGTGCTGGACAACCCGATGTGGCACGCGCTGCAGGGGCCGAACCAGGAGTTCGCGCGCACGAAGGGGCGGGCGGCGCGCTACGACCCGGAGGTCACACCGTTCGCCGGGCTCACCGACGACCCCGATGACGCGGCCTGGGCCGACCTCGCGACGTTGTACGGCTCCGACGAGGTCGCGGTGCTCACTGCACGTCGGCCGCTCGAGCCACCCGACTCCTGGGACACCCTCGGCCGCATCCCGGGCGTCCAGATGGTGGGCCCGACCGACGGAATCCCAGCGGAGCGCGACCAGGACCGGATCGGGACTCCCCTCGGAGCCGACGACGTCGCCGACATGCTCGACCTGGTCCGACGCACGGAGCCGGGACCCTTCCTCCCCCGCACCGTGGAGCTCGGGGGTTACCTGGGCGTGCGCCGCGAGGGGCGGCTGGTGGCGATGGCCGGCCACCGGATGCACCTCCCGGGGTTCACCGAGATCAGCGCGGTCTGCACCGATGTCGAGGTCAGGGGCCAGGGCATCGCGGGCTCGCTCGTCGGCCAGGTCGTGGCCGGGATCGTCGCCCGGGGCGAGCAGGCGTTCCTGCACGCGACGGTGTCGAACGTGAACGCCATCAGGCTCTACGAGGCGCTCGGGTTCCGGGCGCGGACCCGGCTCGAGTTCCTCGCAGCCCGAATCCCGGCGGATCCGCACGGGAGTACGGAATTGTGAGTAGATTGCCCGTGGAACGCACCACCTACAGGAGGCCACGGAATGGGGCACGGACCGCGTCGATCGAGTCGACGGATTCTTCTCGGAGGGCTCGCCGCGATCACGATCGCGGCCGGCGCCGCACTCCCCGCTTCGGCGGCCTTCGCGGTCGACGACTACCCGATTCCGCCTTCCCCCCCGGTGAGCCCGGACAACACGAACCGTGGATCTGAGGTCGCGGGCACGACCGCCACGAGGAGCGGTGGCTCCGGCACCGAGGTGCTCGGCACCCAGGTGACGCGTGGTTCGCTCCCGTTCACCGGTGGCGACATCGCCGGGATCGCGGCGATCGGTGCGGGCGCAGTGGCCGTCGGTGCGGTGATGGTCCGACGCGGCCGTCGTACCACCGTCGGCATCAACGCCTGAGACGCCTGACCCGGCACACCGGGCGCACGCTCACGGGGCGCACGCTCACGCAACCTGCTCGCCCGAACCCGCGCTAGCCGACGACTCCGTCGATCCGGGCGAGCACGTCGTCGTCGAGGAGCGGGAGCACGTCGAGCGCGCCCAGGTTGTCGTGCAGCTGCTCCACCCGGCTGGCGCCGAGGATCACCGTCGAGACGCGGGGGTTGTGTGCGCACCAGGCGATCGCGAGCTGCGCGGGTGAGCATCCGAGGTCGTCGGCGATCGCGACGAGGCCGCGGACCTTCTCGCTCGCAGCCGGGTCGGTGACCGACGGCTTCAGCCACTCGTAGCCGGGCTGGCTGGCCCGGCTGTCGTCGGGCACCGAGTCGAGGTACTTCCCGGTGAGCAGTCCCGATGCCAGCGGGCTCCAGATGGTGAGGCCGAGGCCGATGTCGTCGTAGAGGCGGGCGTACTCCTTCTCGACCCGACGCCGGGAGAGGAGGTTGTACTGCGGCTGCTCGACCACGGGCTTGTGCAGGTGGTGGCGCTCGGCGATCTCCCACGCGGCGCGGATCTCGTCGGCCGTCCACTCCGACGTCCCCCAGTAGAGCGCCTTGCCGCTGGTGATGATGTCGGACATCGCCCACACCGTCTCCTCGATCGGCGTGTCGGGGTCGGCGCGGTGGCAGTAGAGGATGTCGACGAAGTCGAGACCCAGTCGCTCGAGCGATCCGTCGATCGCCTGCATCAGGTACTTGCGGTTGAGCGTGTTGGCCATGTTCGGCCCGCGGTGGATGCCCCAGAAGACCTTCGTCGAGATCACGAACGAGTAGCGCGGCCACCCGAGGTTCGCGATCGCCTCGCCCATGATCCGTTCCGAGTCGCCGCCGGCGTACGCCTCCGCGTTGTCGTAGAAGTTCACCCCGGCGTCGTAGGCCGTCTGCAGGCACGCCTCGGCACCCTCGCCCTCGAGCTGGCCGCCGAAGGTGACCCACGATCCGAACGACAGCACGCTCACTTGCAGGCCGGAGCGGCCCAGACGTCGGTACTGCATCTTCTTGCGGTCGGCGGTGCCTGCCATCAGGTGCTCCTCATCAGCTTCTCGGCGGTCGGTCGATCAGAACAGAGGCCGGAGGGGTTCGGTTCCGTCCCAGGTGTCGTGGGCGTCGCGCACAGTACCGGCCAGCCAGCGGGTCGAGTCGTTGAGCTCCATCACCTCGGCGAGGAGCGGTCCACCGACGTCGTAGTAGGCGAAGTTCGCCATCCCGCCGCCGTCGCCGTCGGTCACCGGCGTCCAACCCGCGCTGGCGGCACGCGCTTCCCATTCGGGCCAGTCGTCGACCCACCAGGCCAGATGGTGGGCCCCGTCGCGGCCGGCGGCAAGCGCCTCGCGGAACACCGACGGCACGTCGTCGTGGGTGGCGATCAGCTCGATCTGCAGGTCGGCGGAGTTCGCGAAGGCGAGGGTCAGGACCGGCTCCACGGGGTCTCCGCGCAGCCGGTACCCCTGCATGCGCGTCTCCGCCATCGCAAGGAACGGGCCGACGCCGAGGGCCGCCCACCAGTTGACCGCCGGTTCGAGCTCGCGGACCAGGTAGGCACACTGGCGGATCGGTCCACACCGGCTGAGCGGTCCCGAGGTCATCGCCCGTATCCTCGCGCGCAACCGCCGGACCACCCCGATCCGCGTCTCCGACCTGCAACGCCGATCTGCACCCCCGATCTGCACCCCCGATCCGAGCCACTGCCCGAGAGGACCCGACCGTGCCCGACTTCCCGTACTCGGACCGCTTCACCGTCAACCGCACCCTCCCCGAGAAGGGGCGACCCCGCGCCGAAGTTCTCGCCGAGCTCGAGACGATGGCGAAGGAGGAGGACGCGTTCTGGGAGACCGGGAAGTGCTCCGGCACGATGTACTGCGGCGACCACGAGCACTACGACTTCATGAACGAGGCGTTCGGTCGGTTCGCGCACGTGAACGCACTGCAGCGCGACATGTGTCCGAGCCAGACGAAGTTCGAGGGCGAGATCATCGCGATGACCCTCGACCTGTTCCACGCCGACGCGGTCACCGACACCGAGCCCGTCGGCCTCGTGACCACGGGAGGCACCGGCAGCATCATGCACGCCGTCCTCGCGTACCGCGAGCTCGCGGCCCAGACCCGTGGCGTCGCGCATCCGAACCTCATCAAGCCCGAGACCGCGCACCCGGCGTTCGACAAGGCGTGTCACCTCTTCGGCGTCGAGGTCCGCAACGCCCCGGTCGACCCGGAGCTGCTCACCGCCGACGTCGGGTGGATCGCCGACGCGATCGACGACGACACGATCGCGATCGTGGGATCGGCCTGCAACTACGGCTACGGAACCATCGACCCGATCGCGGACCTCGGCCAGGTCGCCCTGGGCCGCGGCGTCGGCCTCCACGTCGACGGGTGCCTCGGTGGGTTCATCCTCCCGTTCGGTGAGCAGCTCGGGTACGACATCCCCGCGTTCGACTTCCGTGTACCCGGCGTCACGAGCATCTCGGCCGACACCCACAAGTACGGCTACGCGTTCAAGGGTACGTCGGTGCTCTCGTTCCGCGACCAGGCCCTGCGCAACGCGCAGTACTTCTTCCTCACCGGCTGGA
>JBBRHS010000257.1:0-4661 GCA_038222385.1 Acidimicrobiia bacterium | reverse complement strand
GCTCGTGCAGGGGCTCGCGGATTCCAGTCCGGAGATGCGACCGTTCCAGCTTGCGTACGCCATCACGTGTGCAGCCGTCGGGCGCAACGAAGACGCCCACCGCATCCTCCGCAAGGGAGCTGACGAGCAGTTCTCCCGAATCCCTGTCGACTACACCTGGATGACCTCGGTCATCGGGTACGCAGTGCTCGCGACTGAGCTCCAAGACGCCACGGCGGCGGCGCAGCTCTCCCCCATCCTCGAACCGTTCGCCGACGAGGTCGCGTTCAGTGGCGCTACGAGCCAGGGCCCGATCAGCGCATACCTCGGCAAGCTGGCGTCGGTGATGGGTGACCACACCGCGGCGGACGCCTACCTCCACCATGCGCTCGGGATCGCGCAGTCATTCGGCTGGCGGTACCACGAGGCCACCACCCTCGTCGCCCTCGCCCGTTCCCGGCGACGCCGGACCGGCGCCCTCGACGAGGAAGCGCTCGAGTGGCTCGACGCTGCCGACTTCATCGGCGCGGCCTGCAACCTCGACGGCGTCCGGAGCCAGGTCTCCGCCGTACGCCACGAGGAGACGGGGACACGTAGTTGACCTACAGGAAAACGGTCGGGACCGTTGGTGCGGAACGCCCGCAGGAACCGGACCCCTTCCCGAGCGGTCGCGCACGCTCAGCCTCAGTCCGAACTCGTCCGGTCAGGGCGTCTGCCCCAGGCACAGACCTGTCGCGATCGGCACGTCACCCGATCGTCACCACCTTCCACGCGAGCCCCTCAGCTTCGAGGACCTGAGGCAGGACACCCTCGGACGCGCGCGAAGACAACAGGACCCGTGCTTCGAGCAGGCTGGCCGCGGCAACCGCTTCGAGGTTCATGAGATTGAGCTGTGAGTGGCGGTGGTGCAGCCTCGCCATCTCGGGGACAAGCAACCTCGGATCCGGGAGCTCGATGTCGTCGGGAAGTAGGAGCATCGCGCCGATCGCGGCCGCTTGCTCATCGGCCGCGAGGCGTGCGAACGGCCCCGAGAGCTGTCCCGATCCACCGACAACCGCCGCACGACACGCGCGGTAGTACCAGTAGCTGGTCGTGAGGAGCCCCATGCGGGGAAGCCTGATCCGCTCCCCCACCAATCGGGCGATGAGGAGCCGATCGTCGATGAGCGACCTACTGGTCGGCAAGATCCGGGTCGGTCAGCGCTGCGACTCCTACCTCATACGCTCCGTCGTCGAGCAGCCTGCGGCGCAGCTCGGCGCGTGCGGCCTTCTCGCCCCCGGGCAGAACCAGCGCCGCGTCGCCAAGATCGACGAACGCGACCTCACCGCCATCCTCGATGCCCCAGCGATGCCGAAGCCCGGCCGGCAGGCTCGTCTGACCCCGGTGAGACACTCTCGCCGTCGTGACCTCTGTTGCCATGAATGCATTGTAACACCGGCAGCGCTACAAGGTGGAGCGCCACCTCGGTGGACCCATGATGTCGGCAGGAGCTCGAGCAGCTGCCGCCCGAGCTCGCTGCGCTCCCTGTCGCATCGACGAGACCGACCAGGACGCCACCGACTCGTGGCTCGGCGGCACGCCGGGGCTGACCCCGGCGTGCCGTCGGGCCGGATCGGTTCGGATCAGCCTTCGTTGCCGCCCTCGTCGCCGGCGCGGTCGGCTTCGGCACCGACGACCTGCAGACCCCGGTCGAGCTGGACGTCGACCTCGCTCCCGTCGTCGAGGGTGACCTCGACCTCGTAGTAGCTCTCCTCGTCGCCGACCTCGGTGTCGGTGACCCGGCCTTCGCCGGTGTGGGCGAGTGCGATCTTGCTGGCCTGCTCGAGGGCGGTGCCGGTGATCGGAGCTTCCTGGCCTTCACCCGATGAGGCACCACCCGCGGCGGTTCCGATACCGGCCACGGCCAGGGCGACAGCTCCGGCGGCCAGCGCGAGCTTGATCGTTCGTTGCATGGGAACTCCTTGATCGAGGGTTGGGTCGCCAACGTACGAAACTCGCCCTGACCCCAGCCTGAAGGGCCGACGTCTCTCGGGCCGCGCCGCTGATCTCGGCGCCGATGGTTCAGCGGGCAGTCAGGAAGGCCGACGACACTGGTACGAGGTGACGATATGAAGCTGTTGGTGGTCGAGGACGACAAGAAGATCGCGACCGCGGTCAAGCGCGGTCTCGAAGGCGAGGGCTTCGCGGTCGAAGTGTCGTTCGACGGCGACGACGGCTACTGGCGCGCGACCGAGGGCTCCTACGACTTGATCGTCCTCGACATCATGTTGCCACGTCGCAACGGCTACCGAGTCTGCGCAGATCTGCGTGAGGCCGGCGTCTGGACTCCGATCCTGATGCTCACCGCCAAAGACGGCGACCTCGACGAAGCCGAGGCGCTCGACACGGGTGCCGACGACTACCTCGTCAAGCCGTTCTCCTTTCCTGTGCTGGTCGCTCGTGTCCGCGCGCTGTTGCGTCGCGCCGGCGGTCGAGATCCTGCTCCCTTGAGTGTCGGGCGACTGCGGATCGATCCCGGCGGTCGCCGCGTGTGGCACGACGACCGCGAAGTGTTGCTGACGACCCGTGAGTTCGAGGTGTTGGAGTTCCTCATCCGTCGAGCCGGGCAAGTCCTGTCGAAGTCGCAGATCCTCGCCGGGGTGTGGAGCGACGAGTTCGACGGCGACCCGAACATCGTCGAGGTGTACATCGGTCGCCTCCGCCGCAAGATCGACGGACCCGACGATCTCGACGCCACGATCACGACCGTGCGGGGCGCGGGCTACCGACTGGGCGTCGACTGACGTGCGCGGCATCCGCGTCCGCATCACGGCACTCGCCACTCTCGTGGTCGTCGTCGTGCTGGCGGTCGCGGCCGTCGCCTTGCTGACGTCGCAGCGCCGACTGCTCGTCGACGACCTCGACGATGCACTCCGGGCCGGGAGCAAGGAAGTGGTCGCCGCGGTCCGTGGCGGGAACCTCGATCGACCGCTCACCGTGCCCGGCGACGACGACTCGATCGGCCAGGTGGTCGACACCGACGGCCGAGTGCTCGCCGCCAGCACGAACTTCGCCGACCGGCCCGCGTTCCCGCCACCGTCCGGCGACCCGGACGAGACGTTCCGATCGTCGGACGTGCTGCCCGGAGAACCCGAGTACCGGGTGATGTCACGTCGTGTCGGCGGTGTCGTCGTCCACACCGGTGCTCCGCTCGACGACGTCGAAGAGAGCCTCGCCGCGCTCCGGCTCGGCCTCTGGGTCGCGATCCCGAGCGTGGCGATCGTCCTCGCCGGGCTGATCTGGTGGCTGGTGGGCCGGACGTTGCGCCCGGTCGAGTCGATCCGGCGCGAGGTGGCCGACATCTCCGGTCATGACATGCACCGCCGAGTACCCGAACCGGCGACCGACGACGAGATCGCCCGGCTCGCGCGCACCATGAACGCGATGCTCGACCGCCTCCAGGCATCGGCCGACCGCCAACAGCACTTCGTCGCCGACGCCTCGCACGAGTTGCGCAGCCCGCTCACCCGGATCCGAACGGAGCTCGAGGTCGACCTCCGCGATCCCGACGACGCCGATCTCGTCGCCACCCACCGCAGCGTCCTCGAGGAGGCCGAGCACCTGCAACGCCTCGTCGACGACCTCCTCATCCTGGCCCGCATCGACGCCGGCCCCGAGGGAGACCGACAGTCGGTCGCGGTGGATCTCGACGACATCGCCCTGCGCGAGACCGCTCGTCTCCGCGACGCGACACCGATACGCATCGACACGAGTGGAATCGGCGCGGCACAGGTCGCGGGCGATCCCGATCAGCTGACCCGGGTCGTGAGGAACCTCACCGACAACGCAGTCCGCCACGCGAAGACCGCGGTGGTCGTGACGCTCACCGAAGACTCCGGGCTCGCGAAGCTCACGGTCGACGACGACGGTCCCGGGATCCCCCCGGACCAACGCGAGCGCGTGTTCCAGCGCTTCACCCGCCTCGACGAAGCCCGGACCGACACCGACGGTGGCACCGGTCTGGGTCTGGCCATCGCGCGTGAGATCGCAACCCGCCACGGCGGGACGATCGTGGTCGATCCCGGTCGTTCCGTCGGCACCCGCTTCGTCGTCGAGTTGCCGCTCGTGACTCCCGGAACCTGACTCCGCGCTGACGTGTCAGCAGCGGGTCAGCGCGATCGGGAGATCGTGCGGTTCGGATCACAACCGGTGATCGCGACCGCCGCACGAAAGGAACCACCTTGCGACCCAGCTCCCGCTCCAAGCGAACCATCTGCTCCGGGGTGCTCGCCGGCATCCTGGCGACCGCCGTCGCCGTATCCGCCACCACCGGCGTCGGCATTGCCGGCGCATCGGCGCCCGCTCGCGCTGCGTCGGGCCGGGTGGACCTCACGCCCCCGGTGTTCTCCGACCCGACGAACATCACGAATCCGTTGTTCCCGAAGAACAGTGTCGATCAGGTCGTGCAGCTCGGCGACGAAGGTGACGTGGCACTGCGCCACGAGATCACGCAGCTCGACCGCACCAAGACGATCGAGTGGAACGGTCAGCGGATCGAAGCTGCTGTCTCCCAGTTCGTCGCCTACGGCGACGGGGAGATCATCGAGGTCGCCGTCGACTACCTCGCCCAGGCCGACGACGGCTCCGTCTGGTACCTCGGTGAAGACGTCGACAACTACGAGAACGGCGTGATCGCGAACCAC
>JBBRHS010000256.1:0-4687 GCA_038222385.1 Acidimicrobiia bacterium | reverse complement strand
TCGTCGAGTTCCGGCTTCGGCGGGGGTGGAGGCGGCGCGGGCGGCGGTTCCGGCGGCGGTGGCGGCGGCAGCTGGTAGTTCCCGAACCAGCGTTGGTGCGATTCTCCACCCCATAGGGCGCGCAATCGCACCAACGGACCTTCGGGAACGGGTGCGGGTGGTCTCAGCGGGTTCTCAGTGGCCGCGGTCCGCTGACCCGCCCGATGGGCGATCCTGGGGCCGGCAGACGACCGAGACCTTCCCGCCTCCCGCGCGCCTCCAGGAGAGACCATGAGCGAAGAGACCCCGCCGTCGAACCCCGCCGAGGGCTCCGTCCCGCCGGTGGAACCGATCGTGAACGAAGACCTCGAAACCCTTCCGGTCGAGGCGACCCCCACCGAGGGAACGCCGGAGGCAGCGGCGTCGACCGAGTCCACCCCGGCCGTGGAGCCGGAGGCGCCGGCGACGACCGCGCCCGTCGCCACGGCTGCCGCGCCCAGCAGCCACGTGATGATGCCGAAGTGGGTCGTCTACGGCGTCGTCGGTGTCGCGCTCGCGGCGATCGGTTTCGGTGTCGGGTGGGTCGCGAAGCCCGATTCCGAGTCGAGCAGCAGGCCCGCGGCGTCGGGCCCACCGTTCGCCAACGGCAACCCGTTCGGTGAGAACGGTCCGTTCTCGGGCAACAACGGAAACGGGAACGGCAACAGCGGCGGCGGCGGCGGCAGCAACAACGACGGCAACCGCAGCGGGAACGACGGTGGCATCCGGGCCAGCGGGGCGTTCCTCGGTGTGTCGGCCGCTCCCACCTCGGGCGACGTCACCGGTGCCGAGATCGCCCAGGTCGTCGCCGACAGCCCGGCCGACGACGCCGGCTTCGAAGCGGGCGACGTGATCACCAAGGTCGACGACACCGAGATCACCAGCCCGGCCGAACTCGTGCAGGTGATCAGCGCGAAGGACTCTGGCGACGAAGTGACGATCACCTATACGCGCGACGGTGCGACCAAGACCGCCGACGTGACCCTCGGCGACCGTGCCGATGCCCCCACCCAGCTCCCCGATTCCCGCCGAGGCACGGAAGACTGAACGCCTGCATGGTCGAATCCGCTGCGCCGGCTCGACCGCTCACCGATCCAAGACCCGTGACGGCTGTCCGCCGGCTCCGCTACTTCTCCTCATGGTCGTATCCGCTGCGCCCGCTCGACCGCTCACCGATCCACGACCCGTGACGTCCGTCCGCCGGCTCCGCTACTTCTTCTCGCCGCGGCCGAGAAGGCCGCCGACGCCGGGGTAGCCGCCGGCTGCGATGACCGCGGCGCCCCAGGGTTCGAGGAGTCCGAACAGCGTGTCGACGTCGTCGTCGAGTGCGCGGAGCGCCACCGCGGTCTGCGCGTCGGTGGCGGCTTCGATCTCCTCTCGGGCTGCCCGGCCGGCATCGGTGAACACACCGTCGGCGAGCCAGCCCCGTTCGACGAGCCGGGCCTCGGCCGCGTCGAGCTGTTCCTCACTCCAGGCGCGGGTGCGGATGTAGGTCCGCGGCGGGACACCCCAGTACAGCTCGGTGAGCAAGCCGATCTCGGTTGCGTCGACCTCTCGCGCGGTCCAGGCCGCGGTGTGGGCGTCGCCGCGGTACTCCCGCAGCAGGTCGCCGGCGTGGAAGAGATCGCCGATGGGATCTCCCGGCCAGTCCTGCGACAGCACGCCGGCGAAGAGCGGCTTCCCTGCGGGTTCGAGGGGCTCACACGCGCGCCGCAGGAGTGCGACGGCATCGTCGATGCCATCGGGTGCGTCGCCGAGGACCCGGGCCAGCTGCGCGCACGCGCCCGTGTGGCGCGCCGCGTAGATCGTGGGCGCGTCGGTGAGCGACCAGCCGTACGCAACTGCCGGCACGACCACCGCCGGGTTGAACACTGCGAACGCCGCGGCGACGACCTCACCCGGGACCTGACCCATGAGCGAGCCGCGACTGGAGAAGTAGGCCGCGCCGTCGGGCATCGCGACGTCGCCGATCGTGACCGGGCTCCCGGCGAACCCGAGCGCGGCGTAGCCGGCGTGGCACTCGGGCGAGAAGTACACCTGCCCCACGAGGGGCTCGATGCGGTCGCGCAACACGCGAGCCTGCCGGAGGAGCCCGTCGTTGCTCACTGCCGCGCCGCCGCGATGTCGGCCAGGCCCTTCGGGTCCGACTGCGGCGCACCCGTGACCTCGACCACGACGCGGTGCAATGTGCCGGTGAAGCGGAACGGTGACTCGTAGTCGTCGCACACGGGAAGACCAGGGTCGACGCCACACCGGAGCCCCGCACCGACCATGTTCCAACGCATCGGGGTGAACCGGGTGATCTCGCTTTGGCCGACGACGTCGCCGTCGAGCAGCAGCGCCGCCTCGCCGCGGTTGCGGTCGGTGCGGTTGAACCGGAACCCGAGCCGGTGCTCACCCGACGGAACCACGACGTCGGAGTCGACGCGCGTCCACTCCCGCCCCACGAAGTTGTGCACGTAGGCGAGCCGGCCGTCCTGCACGAAGAACGTGAAGCCACCCTGGAGGTTCCCGAGTGCGAGCAAGACGCCTTCCGCACCGTGTTCGGGGACGACGACGTCGGCGGTGATCGTGTGCGACCGGTCGTGCAGGCTGATGACCGCCTCCTCCGGAACCATTCCGGTGCCGGGGCGGAAGGTGACTCGCGACGCGCCCACCGCCGGCGCGCCCGGCCGGTCGACGGTGAACTCGGAGAACGGCCGGTTGTCGATCGGCAACACCTGGTGCTGCTCGGCCTCTGCCCACCAGCGGTCGATCATCGCGGCCAGGCGTTCCGGCTCGACCGCCGCGAGGTCGTGGCACTCCGACGGATCCTCGGCCACGTGGTAAAGCTCCCACTCGACCTGGTCGAGCCCGGGCTCCCCGACCATCATGGGGTGGAAGGTCACGGCCTTCCACCCGCCGTGATAGAGCGCCCGGCACCCGAACATCTCGAAGTACTGGGTGTCGCGGCCACTCGGCGCGTCGGGCGCGTCGAACGTCGCCGCGAAGCTCGCGCCTTCGATCGGCTTCTGCGCGACCTCGGCGAGGTGCGTCGGCGGATCGAACCCGAGCACGTCGAGCACGGTGGGAACGAGGTCGATCGCGTGCACGTACTGGTCTCTGACCTCACCGCGCGCCGCGATCCCGCGCGGCCAGTGGACGATGAGCGGATCGGCCACGCCACCTTCGTGCACCTCTCGCTTCCACCGCTTGAACGGCGTGTTCCCCGCGATCGTCCAACCCCATGGATAGTTGTTGTGGAGACGCGGGCCGCCGATCTCGTCGATGCGTTCGAGCGCCTCGTGCACCGGCCGGCTCGCGAGGTTCCACGGGCGCACGTCGTTGACCGAACCGGTCTCTCCACCTTCCGACGACGCGCCGTTGTCGGAGACGAGCATCACGATCGTGTTGTCGAGGTCGCCCGTCTCGGCCAGCGCGTCGAGCAGCCGGCCGAGCTGGTGGTCGGTGTGCGAGAGAAACCCGGCGAACGCCTCCATGTAGCGCGCGTACAGCCGTTGCTCGTCGGCCGGGAGGGAGTCCCACGCGGGGACCCATTCGGGACGCGGCGACAGCTCGGTCTGGGGCGGGAGCAGTCCCATGGCCTTCTGCCGCTCGAGGATCTCCTCACGCGCGACGTCCCAACCCCGGTCGAAGCGGCCGCGGTGCCGGTCGATCCACTCGGGCGGCGCCTGATGCGGTGAGTGGCACGCACCGGTTGCGAAGTAGAGGAAGAACGGCTTCTCCGGATCGGCGGCACGGAGGTCGTACACGTTCGCGATCGCGTGGTCGACGAGGTCTTCGGTGAGGTGGTAGCCGTCGGCGATCGAGCGTGGTTGGTCGACGAAGTGGTTGTCGTCGACGAGCCACGGCGCGAACTGGTGCGTCTCGCCGCCGTGGAAGCCGTAGAACCGTTCGAAGCCGCGGCCGAGGGGCCAGCGGGCCCGAGGCGCGGCCAGATGCGTCTCCTCCTCGGGGACGAGATGCCACTTCCCCACCGCCCACGCCGCGTAGCCCCGGTCGACGAGCATCTCCGAGAGGAAGCCGTTCGCCCGCGGGATGCGGGCGTCGTAGCCGGGGAACCCGGTGGCGAGGTCGGTGATGCGACCCATCCCGTTCGAGTGATGGTTCCGGCCCGTCAGCAGGCACGACCGCGTCGGTGAACACAGCGCGGTGGTGTGGAAGTTCCGGTAGCGCACTCCGTTCGCGGCGAGGCCGTCGATGACGGGAGTGTCGATCTCGGAGCCGAAGCAGCCGAGCTGCGCGAACCCGACGTCGTCGAGCACGACGAGGAGTACGTTCGGCGATCCGGCGGCCGGCACCTTCGGCTCCGGCCACCACGGCGTCGACTCCCAGTGGTACCGCCCGATCTCCCCGCCGAACTCGCCTGGTTCCACGACGCGGACACTAGCGAGCGCGGAGCAGTCTCCTCACCCGAGGGTGACGAGGCGACGCAGCCCCAACGCGTCGAGCACGTCGGTGAGCCTTGCGGTGAGCAGCTCGAACCGGCCGGTCACCAGGAGCACACCGAACGCGAAGAGGAACGCGGCCGACACGAGGGTGATCGCCTTCGAATGACGCTGCACCCAACCGAGCGCACCGGCGAAGCGGCCGAGGCCGAGGCCGACGAGAAGGAACGGGATGCCGAGGCCGACGGAATACGCGACGAGCAGCGCGACGCCGCGCACCT
>JBBRHS010000255.1:0-4690 GCA_038222385.1 Acidimicrobiia bacterium | reverse complement strand
AAGCCGACCGCCTCGCGCAGCACCTGCCACTGCCGCAGATCCGGCTCCCGTTCCTCTTCAGCGACGACGTCGGCCCGGCCGAGATCGGCATCCTGGCCGACGCACTCCGTTCGGGCATCGAGGAGCTGTGAGTCGCGATCTCCACGCGCTGGTGGATGACGGTCACGTTGTCATCTGCTGCGGCAGCGGTGGTGTCGGCAAGACGACGTCGGCCGCGGTGCTCGCGCTCGAAGGGGCTCGGCGGGGTCGCAACGCGGTCGTCGTCACGATCGACCCGGCGAAGCGCCTCGCGAACGCGCTCGGCCTCGAGGCGCTGTCGAACACCGCCCACGAGATCGAACCGGAGCGCTGGGACCCCGAAGGTCGCTCACCGGGCGGTCGTCTCTCGGCGTTGATGCTCGACACCAAGTCGACGTTCGACGGTCTCGTGCAGCGCTACGCCGCCGACGGCGACCAGGCCGGCGGCATCCTCGAGAACCGCTTCTACCGCAACATCTCCAGTGCGCTGGGCGGGACGCAGGAGTACATGGCGATGGAGAAGCTGCACGAGTTGCACGAGGAGGGCGGCTTCGACCTGATCGTGGTCGACACGCCGCCGACGCGCCACGCGCTCGACTTCCTCGACGCGCCGAAGCGGATCACGAACCTGCTCGACAACCGCATCTTCCGGGTGCTCATGACACCCACCAAGGCGGGCATGCGAGTCGCAGGTGTCGCGCTCCAGACGTTCCTGCGCACCATCGGCCGTGTGGTCGGCACCGCGGTGATCGACGACGTCGTCGCGTTCTTTCGCGCGTTCGAGGGCATGGAAGACGGGTTCCGCGAGCGCGCCGCGACGGTGCTCGCGCTCCTCGCCGATCCCGGTACCCGCTTCGTGCTGGTGACGGCACCGCAACGCGATGCGGTCGACGAAGCGGTGTTCTTCGCCGATCAGATCGCCGACCACGGTCTCTCCGTCGACGCGCTGATCGTGAACCGTGTCCACCCGCAGTTCGGCGACGAGCACGCGGCCGGCCTGCGGGCCCGCGCCGAGCACCTCCTCGGCGAATCACGCGACGGCGAGGCCAAGGCGGCTGCGGTCCGACTCGCGACGCAGTACGAGAACCTCGCCGACTTCCAAGAGATCTCGCTCCGGGAGCACATCCACCTCGACGCGGTCCGGTCCCGCATCGGCACCGCGTCGATCGCAACCGTTCCGTTCCTCGCCCACGACGTCCACGACTTCACCGCCCTCACCGAGATCGGCGAACACCTCTTCGCCACGCCTTGAGTTCGCCACGGGATTGAGGAGCCTTTCCAGCGACGCCGCAACATAGTCGCTATTTGACGACAACGATACACTGTCGTCATATGACGACAGAAGCGACGACAGCACCATCGTGAAGATCCGGAGCGTGCGGGATCTGGTGGCCGTCCTCCGAGGCCGGCGAACCGATCAAGGCTGGAGCCAACAGCGGCTCGCCGATGCTGCCGGCGTCTCGCGCTCCTGGCTGGCCAACCTCGAGCTCGGCAAGCCCTCGGCCGAAGTCTCACGCCTCCTCGCGCTGTTCGAGTCCCTCGGCCTGACCCTGGAGATCTCGGGTCCGCAATCCGACGACGGCGACCGCGACGGCGACGGCGACGGCGATCGGTCCCTGCGCACCGGGCGAATCGACCTCGACGAGCATCTCCGACGGTACGAGCCGTGAGCACCGACATGATCGTCGTGGCCATCGAAGGGCGCACGGCCGGAACGCTGACGCGCACTCGCAGCGGCGTGCGATTCGAGTACGACGACACCTATCGCAGTACCGACGGAGCCACCCCCGTGTCGGTCTCGATGCCGACACAGGTCCGTACCCACACAGATTCCCGGGTCGGGCCGTGGTTGCGCGGCCTCCTTCCCGATGATCCCGCCGTCCTCGAGCGGTGGGCTCGTCACTTCCGCGTCCGCGCCGGATCCAGCTTCGAGTTGCTCGCAACTCCCGTCGGCGAGGACTGTGCCGGCGCGATCCAGTTCGCGTCAGCCGAGCGGATCGACGCGGTACTGGCGAGACCGGGGTCGATCGACTGGCTCGACGAAGCGGCCGTCGCCGGGAAGCTGCGGGACCTTCGGTCCGACAGCTCGAGTTGGCTCGGCGTCGACTTCACCGGGCAGTGGAGCCTCGCGGGTGCGCAGGCCAAGGCGGCACTGCGGCTCGAAGGCGGCCGCTGGGGTGAGCCCGGGGGTGCGGCTGCGACGACGCACGTCCTCAAACCCGCCATTGCCGGTCTCGACGATCACGACCTGAACGAGCATCTGTGTCTCACCGCGGCACGAGCGGCGGGGCTGCCCGCGGTGCTCACCCGGATCGAACGGTTCGAGGACCAGAGCGCCGTGGTGGTCGAGCGGTACGACCGGGCGTGGCGTGACGGAGCGCTGCTGAGGATCCATCAGGAAGACCTCTGCCAGGCGCTGAACATCGCGCCCGATCAGAAGTACGAGGCCGACGGAGGCCCGGATGCGGCCCAGATCGTCGAGCTCTTCCGCGAGGTCATGCCCTCCGAGGTCGCGGCGGCCTCGACCGCCCGATTCGTCGACGCGCTCGCGTGGAACTGGATCGTCGCGGGTACCGACGCGCACGCAAAGAACTACTCGCTTCTGCTGCGGGGCGACCAGGTTCGCCTCGCGCCGTTGTACGACGT
This sequence comes from Acidimicrobiia bacterium, assembly GCA_038222385.1. Classification (GTDB taxonomy): domain Bacteria; phylum Actinomycetota; class Acidimicrobiia; order IMCC26256; family JANYLB01; genus JANYLB01. The sequence continues at coordinate 2,026 of JBBRHS010000255.1, read as the reverse complement.
TGCTTCCGCGCTGGCCTACCCCGACATGTACGTGCCGAAGCTCGAGCTCGCGATGAAGCTCGGTGGTGAGTACCAGCTGAACGCCCACGGCCGCCGCAACTGGCAGCGCCTCGCGAACCAGCTGTCGCTCGAGCCCGAGGTAGTCGTCGAACGCGTCCGGGAACTGGCTGGTCGCGCGCCCGATGCGCTCGCCGACGCAGCCGCCGACATCGACGTGCATCGCATCGAGAGCCCCCTTCCCGATCGCTTGGTCGACGCCGTCGCGCTCCGAGCGAAGCATTGCCGCACGATGCTGGACGTGGGCGCGGTGGATCCAGAATCGGTGCGGTAGCGTGCCGCCCGTGACCGCTGCGTCGACCCCCACCCCGACGGTGCCCGCCACCACGATCCTCGTGGCGGCCGAGGCTCAGTGGGTCCGCGAGCAGGTCCGCGCCGCGTTCGTCGGTCCCGGCCAGGGCGTCGTCGAGGTCAGTCGTGGTCAAGACGTGCGGGCCGCGGTCGCCGAGCACGAACCCGATCTGCTGATCCTCGACCTCCAGATCTCGAACATGGGTGGCTTCGCCGTCGCCATCGACCTGCGACTCGAGGAGTCGGCGGGCCGGTTGCCCGCGGTACCGATCCTGCTCCTGCTCGACCGCGAGGCCGACCGCTTCCTCGCCAAGCGCGCCGACGTCGACGACGAGCTCGTGAAGCCCTTCGACGCCGGGACCCTGCGCCGCGCGGCCAAACGCCTCCTCGCCGACGAGTCAGAGTCGGCGGACTAGCGCCTTCCCTCTCGGCGAGAGTCGGTAGCCGACCTCGAGGCTCTGGGTGAGCCCGAGGCGCTTCAACTTCCGCACGTCGATCTTGAACGAGGCACGCTCGCGCCCGAGTTCGGCCGCGAGCTCCGTCGACACCACGCCCGGTCGGCGCCCGATCAGGTCGAGCAGGGCGCGGGTCCACGGTCCCGCTCCTCCGGTCGGGCCGTTGGCGTCGAGTCGATCGAGTCGGCGCTGGAGTTCGTCGACCTCCTCTGCGCTGAGCCTCCCCGACGGCACCGGCTTCGCCACCGCCGGCTCGCAGTGGAAGTCGATGCGCCAGATCAGGTCGTCGCCGGGGCCGAGGAACTTCACGAGCGCGGCGCGATCGGCGAAACCGGCCCGGCGCGCATCACGTTCGCTGATCCGGTCGAGCGGAACGTGGCGGATGCGGTCGACGGTGAGGTCGACCGGCCCGACCCGATAGACGCGGCCGACCTTCACCTGGGCCCGCGTCCACCGGCGGAACGTGACGGTGATGGAACCGTCGGCGAGGCCGGGGTGGGCGGTCTGGTAGAAGCGCACGATCCCATCTTCCCGCTTCGGGCCGGGGCATCCCGGGGACTCCCCGCTACACTCGCGCTCCTTCGGGATGTGGCGCAGCTTGGTTAGCGCGCAGCGTTCGGGACGCTGAGGCCCCGGGTTCGAATCCCGGCATCCCGACCACCAGAGGCACAGATCAGCGGCCCTTCGAGGGCCGCTGATCTGCTTGCTCGACTGCCGCGCGACCTGGTGCGCTGGCGCGACGCGCCCGTCGGGCGAGATGATCGGCGTGGAGCAGCGGCCGCCAGGGGGACGGATCGCGATGGCAAGCGAGGTCACGAGCGGTCCCGAGCTACTGCCGGGGAGTCGCACTGAGCGAGGCGGGTTGGCTCACGAGCCCGGCCTCGACGGCCTGCGCGGCGTCGCCGTTGCGGGAGTCTTGCTCTTCCATGGCGGCGCAGCCTGGATGAGCGGAGGGTTCCTCGGGGTCAGCACCTTCTTCACACTCTCGGGTTTCTTGATCACGAGGTTGTTGCTGTTCGAACGCGACCGCACCGGCCGCATCGACCTGCGCCACTTCTGGTCCCGACGGATGCGCCGACTGTTCCCCGCGGCGCTGCTCGCTCTCGCGCTCGCCGTGGTCTATGTCGCGGTCGTCGGCGAACGCGCCCAGTACGACCGGCTGCGCCTCGACGTGGGCGCAGCACTCGGCTACTCGGAGAACTGGCGGCTGATCCTCGGCGGGA
>JBBRHS010000254.1:0-4699 GCA_038222385.1 Acidimicrobiia bacterium | reverse complement strand
GGCGTCGACCAGCCGTTCCCGGGTGGTCCGGGCGGGGTCGAGGGCCGGGGTGAGTGGGGCGGTCGTGGTCACCGCCTCATCATAACGACTATTACGCCTGGTGAGAAGCCCCTTCGATGTCCTCGTCGTCGGCCAGCAGGCCGTAGAGGCGTCGGCGGGTGTCGGCGAGGATGGCCTCGGGCCTGGCTCTGCTGGGTGGTCGAGCCGTCGCGGAGCGACGGGCGGTCCGGTCACCACTCACCGGGGCGGGCGGGGGGCGGTCGACGGAGATGTTCCACCCGGGCTTCCCGGTCGACATGGCGGCGCTTCGCGTCGCCGACGTACGGCGACCACTTGATGGCTGCGATCAGCGCACCACCTCAGCCATGGTCGAGGGGCTGTCGTCTCGTGCCGCAGACTACCTACCCGCGTCCCGAACAGGGGAGAACCTCCGATGGCCGGAACCGTGCTCTACGAGCGCGACGGACACGTCGCCACGATCACCTACAACCGACCCGAGGTGCTCAACGCCATCAACGGCGAGCTCCGCCAGGACCTCAACGCGGCGTGGGAGCGCTTCCGCGACGACGAGGAGGCGTGGGTCGGGATCGTCACCGGCGCGGGGAGGGGATTCTGCGCGGGTGCCGACATGCGCGACGGCGCCGGGTCGGCGGGCACGTGGCCGGGCTCGTTCTGGGAGATCCCCACCGTGAACTCGTTCGAGAGCGGCCTCGAGATCTGGAAGCCGACCATCGCCGCGGTGAACGGCCACTGCCTGGGGTACGGCCTCACCGCTGCGAGCCGGTGCGACTTCCTCATCGCGAGCGACCGGGCCACGTTCGGGATGCCCGAGGTGCGCCTCGGGGTCCCGACCGTGGTCGGGGCGATGCGATTGGCCGACAAGCTCCGCTGGGCCGACGCCATGGAGCTGCTGCTCACCGGCGACCGGATCGACGCCCGCCGCGCGCACGAGATCGGCCTCGCCTGGCGGGTCGTCGCCCACGACGACCTCCTCGCCGAGGCGAACGCGTTCGCGACGCGCCTGCTGCAGGGTGCCCCGCTTGCCGGCCGTGCGATCAAGGAGATGGCCGCCCGTGGACCGACGCTGCCGTGGACCGACGCCGTCCGCATGGGTGAGACGATGCGGCGCGTTGCCGCCGCGACCGAAGACGCGGCCGAGGGGATGGTTGCGGCGCGCGAACGTCGGGTGCCCGACTGGCAGGGCCGGTAGCGCGAGACCCCGGCGCGTGGCTCGCGGTTCGAAACCGCTCTTCGATCGGTTCGCCGGCTTCGACCTCCCCGTCGAGGCTGACCTGATGCGGTCGATCAACCGCTTTCCCTTCTTTCACACCGCCGAGGGGACGAGTCGGCCCCGCACCCGCTTCCAGGGTCGCGAGATGATCAACCTCGGCTCGAACAACTACCTCGGTCTCGCCGACGACGAACGTGTGATCGACGCCACCTGCGAGGCCGCCGGTCGGTGGGGCGCCGGCTCCACCGGATCCCGCACGCTCAACGGACACACGCTCGCCCACGAGGAGCTCGAGGAGCTCATCGCCGGCTTCACCGGCCAGGAAGCCGCGCTGGTCTTCTCCACCGGCTACGGCGCGAACCTCGGTGCGATCAGCGGGCTGCTCCAGCGCGGCGGCCACGCGCTCACCGATGAAGAAGCGCATGCGTCGATCCTCGACGGCGTGCTGCGCTCGGGCGCGCGCCTCCGCCGTTTCGACCACAACGACGTCGACGCCCTCGAACGGCTCCTCGGGAGCGGCGACGGTCGACCTGCCTGGTCGACCGCGTCTACTCGATGCGCGGCGACGCGCGGCGCTCGGTCTCGACCGGGCCCGGGTCGCGCTGGCGGGCAGGGCACCGGTGCTCCTGCCGTCCATCTGAGTCTTCGCCCGTCGTTCACCGATTCGTCGGACGGGTCCGGTGCTCCGACCCGCCCTCGCGCCTAGTCTGCGCGCCGATGGGACGAGTCGCGTTCGTGGGGGTCACGAAACGGTTCGACGACGTGGTCGCCGTCGACCACCTCGACCTGGAGATCGCCGACCAGGAGTTCCTCGTGCTGCTCGGCCCGTCGGGCTGCGGCAAGTCGACCGCCCTGCGGATGCTCGCCGGCCTCGAAGACGTGTCGGAAGGGTCGATCGAGATCGGCTTCCGCGGCGACATGAACAACGTCGAGGCCAAGGACCGAGACCTGGCGATGGTGTTCCAGAGCTACGCGCTCTACCCGCACATGACCGTGCGGCGGAACATCGAGTTCCCCCTGAAGTCGCGCCACGTCCCGAAGGCTGAGCGCGACGAGCTCGTGGCCGACGCCGCGCAGTCGCTCGGGCTCGAGGCCCTGCTGGATCGCAAGCCGGCCCAGCTCTCCGGTGGCCAACGCCAACGGGTCGCGCTCGCGCGCGCGATCGTGCGCCGACCGACCGCGTTCCTCATGGACGAGCCGCTCTCGAACCTCGACGCCAAGTTGCGGGTGCAGACCCGCGCCGAGCTCATCGAGCTGCAGCAGCGCCTCTCGGCCACGTTCGTCTACGTCACCCACGACCAGGTCGAGGCGATGACGATGGGCGACCGGATCGCGATCATGAACGAGGGTCGGCTCCAGCAGGTCGGCCCACCGCAGGAGGTCTACGACCGGCCCGCCAACGTGTTCGTGGCCCGCTTCATCGGCAGCCCGCCGATGAACACCGTCACCGGTGAGGTCGTGGGCGACAGCATCATGGTCGCAGGCACCGCGTTCCCGCTCCCCGGACCGCTCGCGGCCGCGGTGCGCGCCGCGGGCTGTGCGGCGGTCGTGCTCGGCGTGCGGCCCGAACACCTCGAGATCGGTGCCGAGGGCCCGTTGCCGGCAACGGTGGTGGTGGTGGAGTCGCTCGGTCACGAACGGCACGTGATCTGCCGGCTCGACGACGGCCAGATGGTGATCGTCCGCATCCAGTCCGACGAAGCCGTGCCCGCCGCGGAGTCGACCGTCCGGTTGTCGGCCGATCCCGGTCAGCTGCACGTGTTCGACGCCGCCACCGAGCTGCGGATCGACGCGTGATCTCGCGGCAGCGGCGCGCCCGCGAGATGTCGTTGGCGTACTTCCTGCTGCTGCCGTCGCTCGCAATCTTCGCTCTGTTCGTGTTCTATCCGTTCTTCAAGAACTTCTACCTCGGCTTGTTCCGCACGCCGCCGTTCCCGGGGCTGCCGAAGACGTACGTGGGCTTCGACCAGTACTCCGAGGTGCTGTCGTCGAGCGAGTTCCTCAACAGCCTGAGGACCACCATCGCGTTCGCGATCATGACCGTTCCCACCGGGATCGTGCTCGGTCTCGGGCTCGCGGTGCTCGCCCACCGCCAACTCCGCGGCGTCGGCATCTACCGCACGATCTTCTCGTCGACCGTGGCGACGTCGGTTGCGGTCGCCTCGGTGATCTTCGGGACGCTCTTCAACCCGGTGGTCGGACTGCTCCCGTGGCTCGGCATCGATCCCAGACCGCCGATCCTCGACAACCCCGATCTCGCGCTCCCCGCCGTCGCGATCGTCACCATCTGGCAGACCCTCGGCCTCACGTTCATCCTCATGTCGTCGGGACTCCAGACCATCCCCGAGGACCTCTACGAAGCCGCCCGGGTCGACGGCGCGACGCCCACCCGACGCTTCTGGCAGGTGACGTTGCCGTTGCTCTCACCCACGATCTTCTTCGCGGTGGTCGTCGGCTCGATCTTCGCCTTCCAGACGTTCGGCCAGATCGACCTGTTGACCCAGGGCGGTCCGTTGAAGCGCACCAACGTGCTCACCTATTTCATCGTCACGAGCCTGCGGCAGCAGAACAACGACGGCAAGGCTGCAGTGCTCGCGGTCGCCCTGTTCTCCATCACGCTCGTGCTCACGCTCATCCAGGTGCGCGTCCTCGAACGGCGGGTCCACTATGCCTGAAACTGCCCCGACTGAGCCCGTGCTGCCCGCGAAGGCGAACCGAGGGGAGCGCAGCGTCGGCCGGCGGCTCCTGCGCTACGGGTTGTTGACCGTGCTCGCGTTCATCATCGTCTTCCCGCTCTACATCACCGTGGTGAACTCGCTGCTCACCCCCCAGCAGATCACGTCGCGCCCGCCGACGTTCTTCCCGAAGGATCCGCAGTGGGACAGCTACAGCCGGGCCTGGAACGTCGGCAACATGTCGAAGTACCTGGTGAACAGCGCGATCGTCACCGCGATCATCACCGTGGGCCAGGTGTGCACCGCGATCCTCGCCGCGTACGCGTTCGCTTTCCTCGTGTTCCCGCTCAAGCGCACGATCTTCGCGGTGTTCCTCGCCACGCTCATGGTGCCGTTCGAGATCACGATCATCACCAACCTCACGACGATCAGCGACCTCGGTTGGTACAACTCGTACCAGGGCCTCGCGGTGCCGTTCCTCGCCACCGGATTCGGCGCGTTCCTGCTGCGCCAGGCGTTCCTCCAGGTGCCCCACGACCTGCGTGACGCGGCCGCGCTCGACGGCTACGGCCACTTCCGCTTCATGACCCGGGTCGCGGTGCCGTTGGCTCGCCCGGCCGTCGCCGCGCTCGCGGTGTTCGCGTTCCTCGGCGCCTGGAACCAGTACCTCTGGCCGCTGCTCGTCACCGAGGACGACAAGTACCGCACCGTCCAGATCGGGCTGAAGCAGTTGAGCCGCAACAGCATCGACCAGGTGAACGTCACCCTCGCCGGAGTGGTGATCGCGGCGCTG
>JBBRHS010000253.1:0-4703 GCA_038222385.1 Acidimicrobiia bacterium | reverse complement strand
GACGCCGGCTTCCAGAAGCAGGTGGCGACGAACGTCCACCTCTTCGACGGAACGCTCGAGGACTCGATCGGAGAGTTCGTCTCGTTGTCGGGTGAGCCGGGTCCGAGCCGCCAGTACGCCGGGATCGTCACCGCGCAGTGTGCCGGCGGCAGGATCGCCGACGCGATGGCGTGGGGGGTCGACATCATGCAGCTCTCCGCGAAACTGACGGGCTCCGACCACGCGCTCGTACGCCCGCTCTACGGACCGTTCGCGACGCTCGTGTGGATCGCGCTCTTCGACACCCTCGAGGAAGCGGATGCCGTGGAGACGGCGCGGGCGAGCGACCCGAGCTACCTCGAGCGCCTCGACCAGGGCGGCGACCTGTTCGTTCCGGGGAGCGCGACCCAGCGCCTCATCCGTCGACTGTCGTAAGGTCCGAACCGCCTAGTACTGGTCAATTGCTGCGGGGGCGGGTGCCCGGGGTGCCCGCCCCGTCGGCAACTGATGACGGGAGCAGCGTGGGTCAATCGGGGCTCGTCACGATCCTCTTCACCGACCTGGTCGGATCGACCGACCTCGCGGTCGAGATCGGCGACGGTGCGGCCGACGTGCTGCGACGCGAACACTTCGCGTCGTTGCGGGAGGCGATCGCCGACACCGGTGGCACCGAGGTGAAGACGATCGGCGACGCGGTGATGGTCGCCTACAGCAGCGCCGCCGATGCGGTGTCGGGCGCGGTGCGGATGCAGCAGGCGGTCGCCCGCCACAACCAACGTTCGGGGAACGCCCGCATCGAGATGCGCGTCGGTGTGAGCGCAGGCGACGCCACCTTCGAGGACGGCGATTACTTCGGCACGCCGGTCGTGGAGGCATCGCGCCTGTGCGCGGCGGCCAAGGGCGGCCAGGTCCTGATGAGCGATCTCGTGCGGATGCTGGCGGGGACTCGCAGTGAGATCACCCTCGTCCCCCTCGGGGAGATGGAGCTGAAAGGGCTTCCCGGGGCGCTCGCGGTGTGCGAGGCGACGTGGGACCAGGGCGGTGCCGTCGCGGTGCCGCTGCCCGCCTTCCTCGAAACGCTCCCGGCGTTCCCGTTCGCGGGCCGCGCCGGCCAGGTCGACGAGCTGGTGATGACGTGGAAAGACGTGGTCGACGGCGACCGCCGCGTCGTGCTCGTCTCGGGTGAGCCGGGCATCGGCAAGACCCGGCTCGTCACCGAAGTGGTGCGGCGCGCCCACGACCAGGGCGCGACGGTGCTGTGGGGTCGGTGCGACGAGGAGCTCGGCGTGCCCTACGAGCCCTGGGTCGAGGGACTGCGCCACTACGTGGCGTCGGTCGATCCCGCGCAACTCCGGCGCGAAGTCGGTTCCCTCGGCGGCGAGCTGACGCGCGTCGTGCCCGAGCTCACGGCGCGGGTCCCGGGCCTCGCCGCGCCGGTCGAGACCGAGGCCGAGACTGAGCGGCACCGACTGTTCGAGGCGGTCACCGACCTGCTCACCGAGATCGCGCAGCAGAGCCCGGTGGTGCTCGTGCTCGACGACATCCACTGGGCCGACAAGCCCACGCTGCTCCTGCTCCGCCACGTGCTCCGGGCCCCTCGCATGCGACTGCTCGTGCTCGCGACCTACCGAGACACCGACCTCGACCGGAGCCACCCGCTGTCGGGTGTGCTCGCCGACCTCCGACGGGAGCCGGGCGTGGAGCGGCTCGACCTCCAGGGCCTCGACATAAGCGAGGTCGAGGACTTCGTCGGCGGTGCCGCAGGTCACGAGCTCGACGAAGCGGGGATGAACCTCGTGCGAGCGCTGCACAGCGAGACGGAAGGCAACCCGTTCTTCGTGGGCGAGGTGCTCCGTCACCTGGTGGAGTCGGGTGCGATCGTCCAACGGGAAGGCCGCTGGACGAGCGACGAGACCCTCGCCGACCTCGGCATCCCGGAAGGCATCCGCGAGGTCGTCGGCCGACGGCTCTCGCGGCTCTCGGAGGCCGCGAACCTGGCGCTCGCGATCGGTTCGGTGATCGCCCCGCAGTCCCACCTCCGGGTGGTCGAGGCCGCCGGCGGCCCGACGGGCGACGAGCTGTTCGACGCACTCGACGAAGCCGAGCGGGCGTCGCTCGTGCGCGAGGTGCCGGGGACGGTCGGCCGCTACCAGTTCGCGCACGCGCTCGTGCGCTCCTCGCTGTACGAAGAGCTGAGCACGAACCGGCGGGTCCGCATCCACTGGAAGATCGGTGAGGCGCTCGCCGGCCGCCACGACGCCGACGCCAATCTCGACGCGATCGCCCATCACCTCGGCGAGGGCGCGCTGGCCGGGGATCCGGTGCGGGCGGTGGAGTTCGGTCGTCGGGCCGGCGAGCGGGCCACCGCCGAGCTCGCGTTCGAGGCCGCGGCGGCGCACTACGAGCGCGCGCTCGGCACGCTCGACCTCCTCGACCGACCCGACCCGGCTCTGCGTTGCGATCTGCAACTCGCGTTCGCCGAGGCGCTCGGCGCGAGCGGCGACGACCGCCGGTTCACCGCGGCGCTCGCGGCAGCCGACACGGCGCGTGCCATCGACGACGGCGACCGGTTCGCGGTCGCCGCGCTCGCGGCCACAGTCCGGTCCGGCGCATCGTCTCGCATCGGACTCGTCGACGAGCCGCTCGTCGCGTTGCTCGAGGAAGCGCTCGAACGCATCGGCGACGCGCCGTCGGGAGCGCGGGCCCAGCTCCTCGGTGACCTCGCGGGCGAGCTGCAATGGGGGCCGGAGACCGAACGCCGCATGCAGCTGGCGAGCGAAGCACTCGCGATGGCGCGTGAGACCCGCGATCCCGAAGCGCTCAACCGGACCTTCATGAAGTCGTGGACACTCGTCGACGGCTCCGAACCGATCCTGCCGTTCGCGATCCGTCTCAACGAAGAAGCGATGGCAGTCGCACGAGAGACGGGGGACCCGGTCGCGCGCTTCAACGCCGAGGTGGCCCGGACGTGGTATGCCGCGGCAATGGGGGACCGCGAGGCGTTCGACGCCGGAGTCGGCGAATCCGTCCGGCTCGCGGAATCGCTCCGCCAACCCATCGCCCGCTACACCGCGATGATCCTCGAGACGGCACACGCCATGTACGGCGGCGACCTCGACGAGGCTGAACGGCTCGCGTTCGAGATGTTCGCCTTCGGCCAGTCGGCCTCGATCACAGAGGAGAACCTGCGAGGCGCGCTCGGTGGCGCGCTCTACGCGATCCGGTTCGCGCAGGGCCGCATCGGGGAACTCGTCTCGACGATCGAGGATCTGGTGCGCGACCAACCCGGTGCACCAGTCTGGCGGGTGGCACTCTCGGGCGCGCTCGTCGAGTCGGAGCGCGTCGACGAGGCGAGACCGCACTTCCTGTGGCTCGCCGAGCAAGGCTGCGCGAACGTGCCGCCCGATGTGGAGTTCCCGGTCACGATCTGCGGCCTGGCCCGAGAGTCGTTCCTCATCCGCCCCGAGCGCGCGATCGTCGAGGACCTCTACGAGAAGCTGCTGCCCTTCGCGGAGACCATGAACTTCAGCGGCAGCTCGATCACCGACCCCAACGACCTCGGACTCGGCATGGCGGCCGCGGTGCTCGGACGCGACGACGCCGCCGACCGCCACTTCGCCGACCTCGTCGCCCTGTGCGAACGGGCCCGCCACCCGACCTACCTCGCACGAGCCCACTCCGACTGGGCCCGGGTGCTGGACCAACGTGGTGACGCGGCGCGCGCCAGCGAGGAGGCCGAGATCGCGCTCGAACTCGCCGAGCCGTACGGCCTCACCGGCCCGAGCGGCGTCACCACCCGCGCCCGGGCGCTGCTCGGCCGACGTTCCTGACTTGATCAATGGCGCCAGAATGGCGCCATGCCGAGCATCCAGATCAAGAACGTACCTCCCGAGACGCACGCGGAGTTGCGACGTCGTGCTGCCGCGGCGCACCAGTCGTTGCAGGAGTACCTCCGGGCCCGATTGATCGATACGGCGAGCCGACCGACGCTCGGCGAGGTGCTCGACCGTGCCGGTGGCCGGGCCGGGGGTTCGGTGAGTCTGAGATCCGCCGTCGAGTCCCTGCGCCCCGACCGTGCTCGTCGTTGACGCGAGCGTCGTTGCCACGACCTTGAAGTCGTTTCGGTGCTGCGGCGACATCGGTCGGCGGGCGTACTCGACCTTCGCCGGGCCCGCCTCGCACTCGAAGACCTCGTCGATCTCCCGCTCGAGCGAGCACCACACCGTCCGCTCCTCCCGCGGTGCTGCGAGCTGCGCGACAACCTCACTCCGGATCACCCCACGTTCTGACGGTGCCCTAGTCTCCTGACCCGCGTCGGTGCAGGTAGGAGCGGCGCTTCCACAGACCGAGGGACGACCATGTCGATCGCCATCACCGATGACCACCGGGCACTCGCCGAGACCGTGTCCGACTTCCTGGCCAAGCGTGACGCCCGGGGCGCGGCGCGGGCCCTGCTCGACGGCCAGACCGAGGCGATCCCCGAGTTCTGGGCCGAGCTCGCAGATCTGGGCTGGCTCGGCCTGCACCTTCCCGAGGACCAGGGCGGCTCGGGCTACGGCCTCGAGGAGCTCGTGGTCGTGGTCGAGGAGATGGGTCGGGGGGTAACCCCCGGCCCCGTCGGACCCCCCCGGAAAGCGAGCGCCCGCAAAGCCCCCGCCGCCCCCGCAGCCCCCAACGCGGCGCGCCGCCCCCGCCCCCCCCCCCCCGCGGGGGTAGGGGCCCGC
>JBBRHS010000252.1:0-4739 GCA_038222385.1 Acidimicrobiia bacterium | reverse complement strand
ACGTTCGGGTTCCAGCGCCGGTTCGTGCGGCGGTGGGAGTGGCTCAGGCGCTTGCCGAACTGCGGTTGCTTGCCGCAGACGTCGCAGACGGATGCCATGACACAGACCTCTCGGGTGACTCGAAGCGGTTGGACACCCCGGGGCGTGGAAGCGCCTGCGGAGGAAGGAACGAGAGTAGCAGGCAGACGCGGACAGTCCCGGTCCGCCCGGTACGATCCTGAGCCGTGTCCCCGCTCGAGCATCTCGCCGCCCCCGACCTCGCCAAGATCGTGGTCCGGTTCCGTGACGCCCTCCGGTCACACCAGGAGGAGCTGAACCGCCTCAACGTCTACCCGGTCCCCGACGGCGACACCGGCACCAACATGGCCCTCACCCTCGAATCGGTCTGCACCGAGTTGGGCGACGCACACATCTCCCCCGACGCCCACATGCCCGACGTCTGCCGGGCCGTGTCGCACGGGTCGCTCATGGGGGCCCGGGGGAACTCCGGGGTGATCCTCTCGCAGGTGCTGCGGGGTCTCGCCGACACGTTCTCACCCCTGGAAGCCGTGGGTGGCGCCGACATCGCCACCGGCCTGCGCAAGGCGGCCGACGCGGCATACGCGGCGGTGCTCCGCCCGATCGAAGGGACCATCCTCACCGTGGTCCGGGAGTCGGCCGAGGCCGCGGAGCGGTGCCGCGACGCCGGCGAGACCGCGCTCGACGATCTGCTCGAACAGGTGCGGATCGCGGCTGATGCCGCGGTGCTGCGCACCCCGGATCTGCTTCCGGTGCTCAAGGAGAACGGAGTCGTCGACGCGGGCGGCAAGGGGTTCGCGCTTCTCCTCGACGCGATGCTCGAGGTCGTGGCCGGACGCCCGATCCCCGAGCCGCAGTTCGTCGCGACCCCTCGGTCGGTCGAAGCGCACCACGAGACCGAGCCGGGTTCCGAGCTGCGGTACGAGGTGATGTACCTCCTCGAGGCCGACGACTCGACGATCCCCGCCTTCAAGGAGACCTGGGGCGCGGTCGGCGACTCCATCGTCGTCGTCGGCGGCGACGGCACCTGGAACTGTCACGTCCACACCGACGACATCGGCGCCGCGGTCGAAGCCGGGATCGACGCCGGGCGTCCCTACAAGATCCGCGTCACCGACCTCATCGAGCAGGTCGGACGGCTCGAAGAAGAGGAATGGGTCCAGCAGCACTCCGGTGGATCGGTCCCGACCGAACCGTCGAAGATCGTCACGACCGCCGTGGTCGCGGTGGGGGTGGGCGACGGAATCCGCCGCCTGCTGTCGAGCCTCGGGGTGCAGCAGCTCGTCGCCGGCGGCCAGTCGATGAACCCGTCGACTGCACAGATCCTCGAGGCGGTCGAGGCGTGCCCGGCCGACGCCGTGATCGTGCTGCCGAACAACACCAACATCGTGCCGGTTGCCAGCAAGGTCGCCGATCTCACCGAGAAGCAGATCGCAGTGGTCCCGACGCTCGCGGTGATCGAGGGCCTCGCCGCGTTGATCGTCTACGACCCCGACGCGCCCATCGAGACGAACGTCGCAGCGATGGTCGAGGCTGTCGGGCGCGTGCGGTGCGGTGCGGTGACACAGGCAGTGCGCGACAGCATCGCCGAGTGTGGCCGGATCGCCGCGGGCGACTGGCTCGCGATCGACGGTGACGGGATCCAGGCATCGGTGAAGTCGCCGTTCGATGCGGCGCGGGCGCTCCTCGACTCGCTCGTCGACGAGGACCGTGAGTTGGTCACGGTGATCATCGGGGCCGACGCGCCGCCGGCCGACACCGCCCGGATCACCGAGTACGTCGCCGACCACTTCCCCCAGCTCGAGATCGAGGTGCACCACGGCGGTCAGCCGCTGTACCCGTACCTCATCGGGGTGGAGTAGCGACGGGCGCGCGGACGCTGCGCGAGCTCGGGGCGGTGCCGGTCTCGAAGCTCGGCGTCACCACGAAGTTGGCAGATCGACTCTCGATCATGGGCATCGAGAGTGTGCTCGACGTGCTCCAGCACTACCCGCGCCGGTACCACGACCGCACCGTGCGAGCCGACATCGCCGAGCTCGCGATCGGCCAGGAGGCGACGATCTTCGCCGAGGTCCGCCGGATCGCGAGTCGGCGGAGCCGCCAGGGTCGGGCGATCGTCGACGCGGCGGTGTACGACGGCACGTCGTTGCTCAACGTCGTGTTCTTCAACCAGGCCTGGCGCGAACGGCAACTCCCGGTCGGCACCGAAGCCGCGTTCTTCGGCAAGGTCGAGCAGTACCAGGGCAAGCGTCAACTCACGAACCCCGTCGTCGACGTGCTCGGCAAACTCGGCGAGAACACCGGCACCGTCGTTGCGGTGTACCCGCAGTCGGGCAAGGCTGATGTGTTCACCTGGCAGCTCCGCAAGATCGTCGCATCGGCACTCGACTGGGTTCGCGAGAGCGGCGGAATCGCCGATCCGCTCGACGAGCCCGTGCGGCGCGAGCTGAAGCTCATGGAGCGGGGGTGGTCGCTCGAGAAGGTGCACCAGCCCGCGGATCTCGAGGAGTCGCGCCGGGCCCAGCGTCGCCTGCGCTTCGACGAGTTCCTCCGCATGCAGGTCGGTCTCGTGGCTCGCAAGCGCGCGATCGAAGCCGAGCAGCAGGGGATCCGGCACACCGTCGCCAGAGACGGTCCGAGGGGCGCGTTGGTTCCCGAGTTCCACGCCGCGCTGCCGTTCCCGCTCACCGGCGACCAGCGCCAGACGATCGACGAGATCCTCGGCGACATGGCGTCCGACGCGCCGATGCACCGTTTGCTCCAGGGCGATGTCGGCTCGGGCAAGACCGTCGTCGCGCTCATCGCGCTCCTCGCGGCGGTGCAGGGCGGGTACCAGGGCGTGCTCATGGCGCCGACAGAGGTGCTCGCCGAGCAGCACTACCTCTCGAGCCTGTCGATGCTCGCGGGGTTGACGGTGCCGGCGGAGGGGACGCTGACCGGTGAACGGCCGGTGAGGACCCGCCTCCTCACGAACCGGACGCCGGCGGCTGAGCGGCGTCGGCTCGTGACCGAGCTCGAAGCAGGGGAGTGCGATCTCCTGATCGGGACCCATGCCCTGCTCTACGGCGACGCGCCGATCACGCGTCTCGGGCTCGCGGTCATCGACGAGCAGCACCGCTTCGGAGTCGAGCAACGCGCCATGCTGCGGGCGCGGGGCGGTGAGGGGGCGCCCGTTCCCGACGTGCTCGTGATGACCGCCACGCCCATCCCCCGTACCGCGGCGTTCCTGATCTACGGCGACCTCGACAAGAGCGAGCTCCGGGAGATGCCGGCCGGTCGGGCGCCGGTCACGACCAAGTGGATCGGGCCGGATCCGGTCGCACGTGAACGTGCCTACGAGCTGCTGCGCGACGAAGTGGCGGCCGGTCGCCAGGCGTTCGTGGTGTGTCCACTCGTCGAGGGATCACCCAAGATCGAAGCCAAGGACGCGACGGCCGAGTACGAGCGCCTCGGGGCCGAGGAGCTCGCCGGCCTTCGCCTGGGTCTGCTGCACGGCCAGATGAAGCCGGCCGACAAGGAGCCGGTGATGACGTCGTTCCGCGCCGGCGAGATCGATGTGCTCGTGGCCACGACGGTGATCGAGGTCGGCGTCGACGTGCCGAACGCGACAGTGATGATCGTCGACGGAGCCGAGCGCTTCGGGCTCTCGCAGCTGCACCAGCTGCGCGGTCGCGTGGGCCGGGGCGGAGGGGCGTCGTGGTGCTTCCTCTTCGGTGACCCCGCCACTCCCGACGGCGAGGCGCGCCTGCAGGCGATGGCCGACAGCACCGACGGTTTCCTGCTCGCCGAACGCGACCTCGAGATCCGCGGTGCCGGAGAGGTGTTCGGTGAGAAGCAGGCCGGCTTCGGCGACCTGAAGCTCGGCCGCATCCCCCGCGACGCCCGCTACGTCGAATGGGCCCGCAAGGTCGCCGAGGAGATCCTCGACGAGGACCCCGACCTCGCCCGCCACGCGCCCCTGCGCGAAGAGGTCGAGGATCTGCTCGGCGACGACGTCGAGTTCCTCTTCAAGAGCTGACCCACCCCTCGCTCAGTTCGTGCACTTCGCGGGCACATGCGACCAGAAGTGCACGAACTCGGGGTTGGTCGTGCGACGATCGTCGGGTGACGGTCGACGGGAGCGGCGTGTGCGGGTGATCGCGGGAGAGGCTGGCGGGTTGCGGCTCGTCGCGCCGAAGGGCGACCGGACGCGACCGACCGCCGACCGGGTGAAGGAGTCGCTCTTCTCGGCGCTCGCGCTCCATGTCGACGGAGCCGTGGTGCTCGACCTCTACGCGGGAAGTGGCGCGCTCGCGATCGAGGCGCTCTCGCGGGGCGCACGCTCAGGCGTGCTCGTCGACCGCGCTCATCCCGCCACCGTGGCCATCCGGGCGAACCTCTCGTCGACGCGACTCGGTGAGCGGGCCCGCGTGGTGCGACGGGCAGTCGAGGCCGTGCTCCGCGATCCGCCGCTGCCGGAGGCACCGTTCGACCTGGTCTTCCTCGACCCGCCGTACGAGCAGCCGATCGGCAGTCTGGCGAAGGCCCTGGCGACCCTCGGAACGCCAGAATGGTCGGCGTCCGATGCCCGGATCGTGGTCGAGGGAGCCGCAGGGACACCCGCGGCTCCGTGGCCCGATGGGTGGCATGCGACGTGGGAACGGGCCTCGGGCGGTACGATCGTCACCGTCCTCGCGCGTCTCGTTCCGTGAACAGGAGACCTCACAGCGTGTCCACTGCCC
>JBBRHS010000251.1:0-4744 GCA_038222385.1 Acidimicrobiia bacterium | reverse complement strand
GGCGAACGCGACCTTGACGATGGTCCAGATCACGCCCGACCGCCGCGCTGCACCCGGTCGCCTACATCCGCTCGATGATCGTGGCGTTCGCCATGCCGCCACCCTCGCACATCGTCTGGAGGCCGAAGCGACCGCCAGTGCGCTCGAGCTCGTTGAGCAGCGTCGTCATCAGCCGAGTGCCGGATGCGCCGAGGGGGTGACCGAGGGCGATCGCGCCGCCGTTCACGTTCACCTTCGACATGTCGGGGTGGTGCTCCTTCTGCCACGCGAGCACGACCGGCGCGAACGCCTCGTTGATCTCCACGAGGTCGATCTGGTCGAGCTTCATGTTCGCCCGCTCGAGCACCTTGGTGGTCGACGGGATCGGGCCCGTGAGCATCAGCACCGGGTCGACGCCGGCCAGCGCGAACGTGTGGAACCGGGCGCGGGGAGCCAGGCCGAGCTCGGTGGCCTTCTCCTCGCTCATGATGAGCACTGCGGCCGAACCGTCGGTGATCTGGGAAGAGTTCGCCGCGGTGACGACGCCGTCGGGCTTGAACGCCGGCTTCAACTTCGCCAGCGTCTCCATCGACGAGTCGGGGCGGATGCCCTCGTCGCGGGTGACCAGTTCCTCGGTACCGTCTTCACCGGTCACCGTGATCGGCACGATCTCGCGCTCGAATCGGCCTTCGTCGGTGGCCTTCGCGGCCCGCTTGTGCGACTCCACCGAGAACCGGTCGTTGTCTTCCCGGCTGATGTTCCACTTCTCCGAGATCAGCTCGGCCGAGATCCCCTGTGGCACGAGGTTCGGGTACCGCTCGGTCATCTTCGGTCCGAACGGGAACCCGTGGCCGGTCATCGACGCGCCCATCGGCACGCGGGTCATGTTCTCGACCCCCGCGGCGATCACGACGTCGTAGGCACCGGCCATCACGCCCTGAGCGGCGAAGTGGGCGGCCTGCTGCGACGAACCACACTGCCGATCGATGGTCGTGCCGACGGTGGTCTCGGGGAACCCCGCCGCCAGGGCTGCGTTGCGACCGATGTTCACGCCCTGCTCGCCGACCTGCATCACGCAACCCATGAGCACGTCTTCGACCAGTGCCGGATCGAGGTCGTTGCGCTCGACGATCGCGCGCAGCGTGTGGGCCGCGAGGTCGACGGGGTGGACGTCCTTCAACTTGCCGTTGCGGCGTCCGAGGGGGGTGCGGATCGCGTCGACGATGACGGCGGTGGGCATGGGGTGCCTCCTGAGGCGGTGGTGCTGTGGGCCGGGGTTCCGGCCTCGACTAGACCGTTCGGTCAAGAGTCTCGGCCGTGGGGTGACGCACCGTCAAACAGCGCTCCGAGGCGGAAAAGTCCCAGCACCTCGTCGGGTCGACTGCCGCTTCGACGCCTCGACCGCTCACCCGGGCACCGCCCCTGGTCCGTTTCCGGCGACTCCGCTCCGTCTCCCGTAATGTCCTGCCTCGTGCCCAGGGACATGGATCGATCACTCGGCGACGGCGGGATGGCGCTCCTCGGCCTCCTCGGCGTCAGCTTCGACGGCTACGGCGACGGATGGGCGACGGCGGCCTGGAACCCGACCGAATTGGCCTGCAACCCGCTCGGACCCGTCCACGGCGGCGTCTACGGGGTCATCCACGACGCGGCGATGAACTTCGCGACCAACGCGTCACTCGAGAAGGGCGACCGGGCCATGACCCTCGACCTGTCCTACGCGACGATGCGGCCGGCCCAGGCCGGCGACGCGCTGACGGTGCGGGGCGAGACCGCGCGGATCTCCCGCCAGGTCGCGTACCTCGAGTCGACGGTTCGCGACGCCGCCGGCGAACTGGTCTCCAAGGGAACCGCCACGTTCATCCTCCGGCGCAAGGAGACGTGATGCCGGGGTCGTCGACGCCCCGGGTGACGGTCATCGGCGGCGGGATCATGGGCGCCGGCATCGCCTTCGTCGCCCGGGTCGGCGGCTTCCCGGTGACGATCGTCGAATCCGACGACCGGTTCGTGGCCGGTGCGCGCGAACGCGTCGAACACTACGAGGTCCGCGCTCGCGCGCGAGACGAACACCTCGCGGATCTCGGCCCGTTCGAGGTGGTCACCGATCTCGCGGCGGCCGTGGCCGACGGCGAGATCATCGTGGAGGCCGTGTCCGAGGATCTCGAGCTCAAGCGCTCGGTGTGGGCCGCCGTCGGTGCGGCCGCGAGCGACACTGCCGTGCTCGCGTCGAACACGAGTGGACTCCCGATCCAGGTGCTCGGCGCCGCGGCCGGTCGGCCGGCTCAGGTGGTCGGGCTGCACTTCTTCAACCCGGTTCCCGCGATGAGCCTCGTCGAGGTCATCCGGGCGCCCGAGACCAGCGACGAGACGATGGCGCGGGCGCTGGAGTTCTGCGCGTCACTCGGCAAGGAGACGATCGAGGTCCGTGACCTCCCCGGGTTCGTCACGACTCGCCTCGGCGTGCTGCTCATGTGCGAGGCCATGCGGGTGTTGCAGGAAGGGATTGCATCGGCCGCCGACATCGACACCGGGATGCGCCTCGGATACAACCACCCGGTCGGTCCGCTCGCCCTCGCCGACCGGATCGGTCTCGACACGCTGCTGCTGATCCTCGACGATCTACGGGTCGCGTACGGCGACGGATTCCGCGCCCCGCCCCTCCTGCGCCAACTCGTTGCGGCCGGGAACCTCGGGCGCAAGAGTGGTCGCGGCTTCTACGCCTACTCCTGACCCGCCTCCACCGGCGAGCGGGAGCGTGAACGAGAAGGTCGAACCGTCGCCGGGCGCGCTCTCCACCCGGATGGTGCCACCGAGGAGCTCCACGAACCGGGCCGCGATCGCAAGGCCGATCCCCGTGCCCCGGCCGGCACCCGAGTCGTCGCGGACCCGGTAGAAGCGTTCGAAGATGCGTTCGTGCTCGTCGACCGCGATGCCGATGCCGCGGTCCTGCACCGACACGACCGCACATCCGGCTCCGGTCGCCGTCGTGACGCTGATCGGAGACCCGTCGGGCGAGAAGTTCGCTGCGTTCGTGAGGAGGTTGCCGAGCACGTGAGCGAACGCGTCCGGGTCGGTGTCGACGAGGATCCCCGGTTCGGCGTCGATCCGCACGGGATGGCCCTCGAGCACCGGCGCCATGCGCGCGACCAGCTTGTCGATGAGCGACGCGAGCTCGACCTCGACGAGGAACACCCGCACCGTTCCGGTGTCGAGCCGCGAGTAGTCGAGCAGCTGGTCGATGAGGCGGGCCAACTCGTCGGCGTTGCCCGACGCCCGCTGGAGGAGCTGGCGGCGCTGGGCGTCGTCGAGTCGGTCCCACTGGAGGAGCACCGTGTCGACGAACCCCTTCGTCGCGGTGAGCGGCGTCCTCAGCTCGTGCGAGACCGTAGCGAGGAACTCCGACTTCAGCGCGTCGGCGGCTTCGAGCTGAGCGAACGCCTGTGCCTGCAGGATGACGATCGTCGCCTGGTCCGCGTACGCCTCGAGCAGCGCGAGCTCATCGTCTTCGAGCGCGCCCGTCCGCTGGAAGCACACGTGGAGGAGCCCGACGGGAGTGCCCGACTGACGCAGCGGAACGACCACCATCGAAGAGAGGCCGATGCGCACGAGACGGTCCCGCCACGCGCTGCCCGCGCTGGTGAAGCGCGGGTCGGTGGCGATGTCACGCACCACGACGGTCTCGCCCCGGCTCATCGCCCGCGCGACCGGTGTGGAATCGGAGTACTGCAGTGCCGCGCTCGTGAGGCGACTGATCCGGTCGGGTGTCCACCGATCGATGGGCGCGGACGCTGGCGCGACGAGCTCGAGGTGGTCGCCGTCGCGCAGCAGGACCACCGCAGAGTCGGAGCCGAACGCATCCTGGATCGCTGCGACGAGCGCGTCGAGGGTCTCGCTGAACGACGGCGCGGCGCTGACCGCACGAAAGGTGTCGTGCAACCGCGCGAGTTGGGTCGCGGCACGGTTGCGGTTCAGGGTGAACCCGTCGATGCTCAGCGCGATCGTGGGGTACGCGATCACCGCCAACGCGGTCGTGAGTGCGATCTCGCCCGGGTCGCCCGATGCTGCGGTCGAGCCCAACGCGGCCGCGGCCGATGCGATGAGGGCCACGAGAAGACCGACCCCGAGCCCGCCGATCGCGGTGGTCGCGGCGACCACCAGGGTGTAGGCGAGCACGCCGGAGACGTAGATCGAGGGGACGACCAGCGTCCCGACCAGAATGGTCGTGGCCTCGAGGACGGTGACGATGCACCACGCGAGGCGCGGGTCTCTCCGGCCGACGGTGGCCATCAATGTGGCGATGCTCGTCACGAGCGCCGCGACCACGGCGACCAGTGGCCAGCGATCCTCCGGGCGGATGTTCGGCACGAACAACAGTCCGATGAGCACCGCCGCCGAGCCGCCGAACTGGACCTTGAGCGCTGCCGCGTACCCACGCTTCGAGACCGGGTCGTCGGGGAGGCCGAGTCGCAGCCCCGTACGCAGGCGGCGACGGTCGATTCGCGGCATCCAGGAATGATCCCACGCTCTACGGAAAGCCGCCCTGCGCACACGCCGGCCCATAGGCTCGGGCCGATGCCCCCCGGACCTGCATCGAAGCGCATCCGCGGTGGCTGGGCCCTCGAGGTCGCGGGGTTGTACGGGGCCTTCGCGCTCTACGACTGGACCCGCGACCAGGTGCAGGGAGACGGGGTCACGGCCTTCCGCAACGCCCGGTCGATCATCCGCTGGGAGCGCCTGTTCGGCCTCTACCAGGAGCACCGGATCC
>JBBRHS010000250.1:0-4745 GCA_038222385.1 Acidimicrobiia bacterium | reverse complement strand
AGATCGGGGGCGAGCGCACGCACGCTCACCTCGAACCGGACCTGGTCGTTGCCCTTGCCGGTGCAACCGTGGGCCACGGCATCGGCACCGAACTCGCGCGCCGCGGCCACGAGGTGCCGGGCGATGACCGGTCGCGACAGGGCAGAGACCAGCGGGTACTTGCCCTCGTAGAGCGCGTTCGCCTTGATCGCACGGGCGACGTACTCCGCGGCGTACTCGGCCCGAGCGTCGACGACGACCGCCTCGATGGCACCGGCAGCGAGCGCGCGCTGTCGGATCGCCTCGAAGTCGCCGCCCTGGCCGACGTCGACGGCCATCGCGATCACCTCGACGCCCCACTCCTCCTGCATCCATCGCACACAGACGGAGGTGTCGAGACCCCCCGAGTACGCCAAGATGACCCGCTTCGTCCTGCTGGTCGGCTCCGTTGCGCCGCCTCTATCACTCACCGATACCCGTCCCTCTCGAACCTGCACGTCGGCTCCACTGCGCCTCCGGACCTCGGGTCGGCTCCGTTGCGCCGCCTCTATCGCTCACCGATTGTCGCCCTTCTCGAATCTGTCCGTCGGCTCCACTGCGCCTCCTGAACCCTGCTACAAGCCGGCGAGACCGGCGAGGCGTTCGGCGATCGTCGCGCCGCCGACCTGCTCGGCGCACACGATGATCATGGTGTCGTCGCCCGCGACGGTGCCGAGCACCTCGGGGACACCGGCCCGGTCGAGTGCCGACGCGACCACGTGCGCGGACCCGGGCGGGGTCCGCAGCACGACGACGTTGCCGCTGTGCGACACCTCGACCACGAACTCCCCCATCACCCGCCGGAGGTGGTCGTCGGCACCGCCGGACCGGTCCTTGCTCACTTCGGGCACTGCGTAGGCCATCGTTCCTCCGGGGATGCGGACCTTCACTGCGCCGAGCTCCTCGAGGTCGCGACTGACCGTGGCCTGGGTCGCGACGATGCCCTCCGAGGCGAGCAGCTCGACGAGCTGACCCTGGCTCGACACCGGTTGCTCCTCGAGGAGACGACCGATGCGATGCTGACGTTGCGGCTTGCCGAGCGTGGTCATCCGATGCTCCCGAGCAGGTGGGCGATCAAGGCACGGGCCGCGTGCATCCGGTTGGTGCCCTGCTGCCAGACCACCGACGCAGGTCCGTCGATGACTTCGGCCGCGACCTCTTCTCCCCGATGGGCCGGGAGGCAGTGCAGGAACTTCGCCTGGGGTCCGGCCGCCGCCATCAGTGCGGCGTTCACCTGGTAGTGCGCGAACGCGATCTTGCGGACCCCCGCTTCGTGTTCCTCACCCATCGACGTCCAGACGTCGGTGTAGACGACGTCGGTGCCCGGCACGGCTTCGTAGGGGTCGGTGACCAGTTCGATCGTCCCGCCGAGGTTGCGGGCGCGGGCGACCACCTCATCGTCGAGCTCGTAGCCGGGAGGCGACGACACGACGAGATCGACGCCGCTGAGCGCCGAGGCGAACGCGAGCGACGCGGCGACGTTGTTGCCGTCGCCGACGTAGACCACCCGTCGACCCTCGAGGCCGCCGAAGCACTCGCGGATCGTGAGGAGATCCGCGAGGGCCTGGCAGGGATGGGCGCGGTCGGACAGGAGGTTGACCACCGGGACGTCGACCACCGCGACCATCCGTTCGAGCACCGTGTGGTCGAACACCCGGGCCGCGATGACGGCGCAGTACCCTGCGAGGATCCGGGCGATGTCCTCGGCCGGCTCGCGGGTGTCGATCCCGACCTCCTCGGGCCGGATGTAGATCGGATGTCCACCCAGACCGGCGACCGCCATCTCGGTCGACGCGCGGGTGCGGGTCGACGGCTTCTCGAACAGCAGCGCGGCGCCGAGGCCGGCCAACGGCTTCGGCACCGCATCGGGATCGGTCTTCCACGCCAGCGCGTGCTCGAGCACGATCGCGAGACGGGCCGGGTCGAGATCGTCGACCTCGAGGAAGCTGGGCCGGGAAGGGTTCACGCGAGCACCTCCGAGAAGATCGCGACGGCGGCGTCGAGCTCGGTGTCGGTGACGAGGAGCGACGGCGCGAACCGGATCGCGGTGGGAGTCACGGCGTTCACGACGAGTCCGGCGGTCAGGCACGCGTCGGCGACCTGTTTCGCGTCGATCCCGCCTTCGAGCTCCGCGGCGAGCAGCAGCCCCTCACCCCGGACCGCAGCGACGCCGGGAACGGCGGTGAGCTGTTCCCGCAGCCGGTCTCCGGCCCGGGCCGCCCGCGCGGGGACGTCTTCGGCGATCATGACGTCGAGGACCGCGCGCGCCGCACTCGCGGCAAGTGGTTGCCCCCCGAAGGTCGTCGCGTGGTCGCCGCGCGCGAACGCCGCGGCCACCTCGGTACGGGCCCAGCACGCGCCGATCGGCATGCCGTTCCCGAGCGCCTTCGCCATGGTCACGATGTCGGGGCGCACCCCGTCGGCGTGCTCGAATCCGAACCACTTCCCGGTGCGGCCGAGGCCGGTCTGCACCTCGTCGACGATGAGGAGCATCTCCCGTTCGTCGCACAGTGCCCGCACCGCCTCGAGGTAGCCGGGCGGGGCCGGTCGGACTCCCCCTTCGCCCTGGATCGGTTCGAGCATCACCGCGCACACGCGATCGTCGATCGCCTGCTCGAGCGCGTCGAGATCGGCGAAGAGCACCTGACGGAAACCGGGCGGCAGCGGTTGGAAGCGTTCCTGCTTCTCCGGCTGACCGGTCGCGGCGAGGGTCGTGAGGGTCCGGCCGTGGAACGACCCGTAGGCCGAGACCACGTGGTACCGCTCGGGTCCGCCGTTGGTCTGGCCGTGCCGACGGGCGAGCTTGATCGCAGCTTCGTTGGCTTCGGCGCCGGAGTTCGCGAAGAACACCTTCCCGCCCCCGCCGAGGAGTCGGTCGATGCGCGCCCCGACCTCGGGCTGCACCGCGTTGTAGTACAGGTTCGACACGTGGAGCAGGGTCCGGGCCTGCTCGGCGATCGCGTCGGCCACCGCCGGATGGGCGTGGCCCAGCGACGTGACCGCGAGGCCGCCGAGGAAGTCGAGGTACTCCGCCCCCTCGGCGTCGTAGAGCCGCGTGCCCTCACCCCGCACGAACGCGACGGGGAGCCGCGCGTACGTCTGCATGACGTGCTCCGCGTCGAGCGCCACCAACTGGTCGAACTGGTCACTCACCTTTCGGCCTCCCACAGCCACCCGGAGTTGGGCGCGTTTCGGCACTCAGAGGACCGACACGCGCCGAACTCGGCGGCTTGGTCGGGCCTCCGTCTGCGGTCACGGGGTCACCATCGTGCCGATGCCTTCGCGGGTGAAGAACTCGAGGAGGAGAGCGTGCGGGGTACGGCCGTCGAGGATGTGGGCGCGGGCCACGCCGTTGCGCAGGGCCTGGATGCACGAGGCGACCTTCGGGATCATCCCCTTGTCGAACGAACCGGAGTCGGTCAGCGCAGCGAGCTCGCGGATGTCGGTGTGCGAGATCAGCGAGTCGGCGTCGGCGAAGTCTCGGTAGAGGCCGACGACGTCGGTGAGGTACACGAGCTTCTCGGCTCCGATGGACTCCGCGATCGCACCCGCGACCGTGTCGGCGTTCACGTTGTAGCCCTGGCCCTCGGCGTCGACGCCCATCGTCGCGATCACCGGGATGAGCTCCTCGCGCAGCAACCGGACGACGATCGACGGGTCGATCTCACGGATGTCGCCGACGAAGCCGAGGCGTTCGTCGCGCACCTCGGCGGTGATGAGACCGGCGTCTTCGCCCGAGAGGCCGACTGCGTACGAGCCGTGCCGGTTCAGCGACGCGACGATCTGCCCGTTCACCTGGCCGACGAGGGCCATGCGGGCGATGTCGACGGTCTCGGCATCGGTCACCCGCAGTCCGTCGACCCACTCGGGTTCCTTGCCGAGTCGACGCATGAGCTCGGTGATCTGCGGTCCCCCGCCGTGCACCACCACCGGGTTCATCCCGACCACGCGCATCAACACCACGTCCTGCGCGAACAGGTCGGCGAGCGCGGGGTCGTCCATGGCGTGGCCGCCGTACTTGATCACGACGGTCTTGCCCGAGAACTCCCGGATGTAGGGCAACGCCTCGGCGAGGACCTCAGCCTTCTCGATGGTCCGCTGCGCGACGCCGCCGGTCACGAAGTGCCGCGGTTCTCGTCGATGTACGCGTGCGTGAGGTCCGTGAACCGCATCACCGACTCGCCCCGACCGAGGTGCAGCTCGCAGTCGATGGCGATCGTGCGCTGCGCCATCTGCGCGGCCATCGCGCCGGTGTCGTGGGGGTGGGCGACCCCGTCGTGGCACACGAGGATGCCGTTGTACGAGATGTCGACCCGGTCGGGGTCGATGAACGCGCCACTCGCCCCGAGCTCCGAGATCACGCGCCCCCAGTACGGATCGGCCCCGTACAAGGAGCACTGCACCAGCTGGCTGGCGGCGACCGCGCGGGCCGCGAGCCGGGCTTCGGTCGCGGTGCGCGCCCCCCGAACGTGGACCCGGGCGTGCTTGGTGGCGCCCTCGGCGTCGGCCGCCATCTGCGAGGCCAGGGAGCCGCACACCTCGGCGATCGCGTCGCAGAACGCGTGGAACGCGCCGCCCCCGATCCCGATTGGAGGTCCGCCCGCCATCGCGGCGCCGTTGGCGAGCACGAGCACGGTGTCGTTGGTGCTCGTGCACCCGTCGACGAGCAGCTCGTGGAACGAACCGTCGACGGCGCCGACGAGCGCGGCGTGGAGCGCACGGGGTTC
>JBBRHS010000249.1:0-4768 GCA_038222385.1 Acidimicrobiia bacterium | reverse complement strand
CAGCACTGCTACGTGTGCAAGGAGCACTTCACCCAGGTGCACCACTTCTACGATCAGCTGTGCCCCGGGTGTGCCGAGCTGAACTACCGCAAGCGCACGGAATCGGCCGATCTGCGCGGCCGCGTCGCGCTCCTCACCGGTGGTCGGGTGAAGATCGGTTACCAGGCCGGGATCAAGCTCCTCCGATCGGGTGCGCACCTCATCGTCACCACCCGGTTCCCCCACGATTCGGCACTGCGGTACGCGCGGGAACCCGACTTCGGCGAGTGGGGTGACCGGCTCGAGATCTTCGGGCTCGACCTGCGCCACACACCGAGCGTCGAGGCGTTCTGCCGCCACCTCGACGACTCCCGGGACCGCCTCGACTTCATCGTGAACAACGCGTGCCAGACCGTGCGCCGCCCGCCCGACTTCTACCGGCACGTGATGGAGCTCGAGGCCACTGCGCTCGCTGAGCTCCCGGCCGACGCCCGCGGCCTGCTCGGGTCCTACGAAGGCCTGCGCGACTCCGACATGCTCGTCGCGCCGTCGGGCCTCGTCGAGCCGCGGGCCCCGACGGTGGCCGGGCTCACCCACCCCGCGCAGCTCTCGCAGACTCCCCTGCTCCCCGACGACTCACGACCCCAGGGTCACCTCTTCCCGGAGGGCCGCCTCGACCAGGACCTCCAGCAACTCGACCTGCGGGAAAGGAACTCGTGGCGCCTGACCCTTGCGGACGTGTCGTCGGTCGAGCTGCTCGAGACCCAGCTCGTGAACGCGGTCGCGCCGTTCGTGTTGAACGCGAAGCTGAAACCACTGATGTTGCGGACACCCGAGCGCGACAAGCACATCGTGAACGTCTCGGCCGTGGAGGGGCAGTTCTACCGCCGGTTCAAGACCACGAAGCACCCGCACACGAACATGGCCAAGGCCGCGCTGAACATGATGACGCGCACGTCGGCCGCCGACTACGAGGCCGACGGCATCCACATGAACAGCGTCGACACCGGATGGGTCAGCGACGAGGACCCGGCCGCGATCGCCGAACGCAAGGTTGCGGAGCACCGCTTCCATCCCCCGCTCGACATCGTCGACGGCGCCGCCCGCATCGTCGATCCGATCATCTCCGGTTGCAACACCGGCACCCATGTCTCGGGCCAGTTCCTGAAGGACTACCGCTCGACCGACTGGTGACAACCGCTAGTTCGCGCCGTCACCGTTCTGGGCCTGGCCCACGAGGAGCGCGAAGCCGCGCCAGCGCCAGAGACAGTCGACCTGCTGGAGCCCGGCGGTGCGCATCCAGCCGAGCTGGGTCTCGACGTCGACGAGCAGATCCGCCGGGTCGTCGCGCTCCCGGCCGATCGCGGTGCGGAAGGTGGCGTGTAGTTCGGGGGTGGCCGACTGGATCACCTCGAGGTTGGCGAACACACCACCGGGGCGGAGCTGGTCGGCGACCTCCGCGAACAGCTCCTGCTTGCGACCGTCGTCGAGATGATGGATCGCGAACCCCGACACGATCACGTCGAAGTCGCCGAACCCGCTGATCGGAAGGTTGAGGTCCCACTCCTGCACGGTGACCCGGGCGTCGCCGGCAAAGCGGGCCCGGGCCTGCTGCAGCATCGGAGGCGACGCATCGACGGCGACCACCTCGGTCACGGTGTCGCAGTTGTAGAGCACGACCGCAGCGAGGCGACCGTCGCCGCATCCCAGATCCAGCACCCGCTGCGGCGCGTCGGGAACCACGTCGGCCAGCATCGCTTCACCGGCGAGCCGGGGTTGAAGTGTGCCGACCCGACCCAGGTACTCGCTGACCTGCGCGGGATCGTGCCATCCGTCGGGATCTTCCGTCGCCACAGTGCGATTCTAGGAACAAGCCCGCCCCGGCGTGCTCGACACCCTCCGCGCTAGGTTCAATCCATGGGATCCGGGTTGATTCGTCGGCTTCGTCTCGTCGCGCTCGCGGGTGCACTCGTGCTGGTCGCGTCGGCGTGCTGGGGGTCGTATGGATCCGATTACGCGAACACCCGCGTCGCCAAGGGCGAGACGCTCATCAATCGAGCCAGTGCGGGTTCGCTCCACGAGCTCTGGCGGATCGACGGGACGGTCGGTTCCACGAGCACACCTGCCGTCGCGGGCGACACGGTGTACTTCGGCGCGTGGGACGGCACCCTCCGCGCGGTGTGGGCCATCGACGGATCGCCCCGCTGGACGCGGCAACTGACCACGTCGGTCGTCGACGACTCGCCCCTCGTGTTCGGCAACAACGTGTACGTGGGAGACGGCACGGGGAACCTCCACGCCGTCGACCGGGCCACGGGCGTGACCCGCTGGTCGCGCGACCTCGACCCCCACCCGTACACGCGCATCTTCTCGTCGCCGGTCGGGGTCGAGGGCCTCATCGTGGTCGGCGTTGCGTCGTTCGAGATCGCGATCCCCACGAGCAACTACACCGCACGAGGCAGCATCGTCGGGCTCGACGCGAACACCGGGGCGGTGCGTTGGCGCGTCTACACGACGAACGACGACGCGAACGGTGGCGCCGGGGTGTCGGTCTGGTCGACCGCGGCGATCGACCAGAACCTCGGCCTCGCCTTCATCGGCACCGGCAACACCTACGAGCCGCCGGCCGCACCACGCAGCGATGCGCTCATGGCCATCGACTACCGCACCGGCGACGTCGAGTGGGTCCGCCAGTTCACGGCCGGCGACGTCTACACGATCTTCGGACCGAACCGGTCGGGCCCCGACGCCGACATCGGCGCGGCGCCGAACCTGTTCAAGATCGGCGACCGCGAGGTGGTCGGCGTGGGCGACAAGGCCGGGGTCTACGCCACGCTCGACCGCCGCACCGGTGAGACCATCTGGGCCCGGCGGCTCCCCACCGGGAGTCACCTGGGCGGGATCATGACGACCGCCGCGTACGCCAACAACCGGCTGTACCTCTCGTCCAACACGTGGGCCGACCAGATCAACCTCAAGAACCCTCTGAACCGCTCGACCACGTACTCGCTCGACGCCTCCACCGGCGCCATCGTCTGGTCGAAGGTGTTGCCCTCGGCCACGTTCGGTGCGTTGACCTACGCCAACGGCGTTGTGTTCCAACCCACCATCAACGGCACCGTGTACGCGTTCGATGCACGTGACGGCACCATCCTCTGGTCCGACGAACCGGGCGGAGATCTGGGAAGCGGGGTCTCGGTGGCGAACGGCAGGGTATTCGCGCCGTTCGGGTTCTGGTTCCTCACCGCGCCGGCCAACCCGAACGGCGGCATCGTCGCCTACGGCCCGGAGTAGGCAGCATGCAGACGAGGGCGACGGACCTGCTCGGGATCGACCTGCCGATCTTCGCGTTCAGCCACTGTCGCGACGTCGTGGCTGCGGTCACCAACGCGGGAGGTTGCGGAGTGCTCGGAGCCGTGGCCCACAGCCCCGAGCAGCTCGACATCGACCTGGGCTGGATCGAAGCCGAAGTCGGCGACAAGCCCTACGGCGTCGACCTACTCGTTCCCGAGAAGTTCGTCGGCAGCGACGAGGGTGGGCTCGATCGGGGCGCGCTCGGGGCGCTCCTCCCCGCGGAACACAAGGCGTTCGTCGACGACATCCTCGCCCGGTACGACGTGCCCCCGGCACCCGACGGCGATGCATCGGGTCGCGGCATCGGCGGGATGCGCGTCGACCCGAAGAGCATGGCGCCCCTCCTCGACGCGTGCTTCGCGCACCGTCCCGCGCTCCTCGCCTCCGCGCTCGGACCACCGCCGGAGCACTTCCTCGAGCGGGCGCACGGTGCGGGGATCCCGGTCGCGGCGCTGGCCGGCTCGGCCGAACACGCCCGCCGCCACGCGGCCGCGGGTGCGGATCTCATCGTCGCCCAGGGCACCGAGGCCGGCGGGCACACCGGCCTCATCGCAACCATGGTGCTCGTGCCCGAGGTGGTCGACGCGGTCGCACCGATCCCTGTGCTCGCCGCCGGCGGCATCGCCCGCGGGCGCCAACTCGCCGCGGGCCTGGCGCTCGGCGCCGAGGGCGTCTGGTGCGGGTCGGTCTGGCTCACCACCGAAGAGGCCGAGACCGCGCCGGAGGTGAAGGAGAAGTTCCTGCGTGCCGGACCCGGCGACACGGTCCGGTCGCGGTCGATGACCGGCAAACCGGCCCGGATGCTGCGCACCGCGTGGACCGACGAGTGGGAACGGACCGACGGCCCCGGTCCCCTGCCGATGCCGATCCAACCGCTGCTCGTCGGCCCGGCCCTGGCCCGGATCCACCGTGCCGCGGCGACGCCCGGTTCGGGCGCGAACCAACTCGCGACCTACTTCGTCGGTCAGGTGGTCGGCACCATGAACACGGTGAAGCCGACCCGCCGGGTCGTGCTCGAGATGATCGAAGAGTTCATCGACGCAGTCGAACGGCTCGACCACCTCGTCCACGACGAACCCTGAACCCAGCCCGACGGTCAGAGCCCCAGTCGCTCGTCGAGCATCCGGGTCACCGGCCAGGCGCCGTCGGTGGTGTTGGAGATCACCGTGTGGGTCAGGCCCGAACCCGGATCGTGGACCGTGCGGAACGAGACCCCGGCGTCGCACCCTTCGAGCATCACCAGGTCGGTCGACTCGTGAAGCCAGAAGCCGAGCCCGTAACGCCTGGAGGACTCCGCGGCAACGCTACGGGGTCGCACCATCTCGGCGACCCATCCTGCCGGCACGATCCGACCGCCCGTGAACGCTCGCCAGAACGCGACGACGTCGGCTGCGGTGGTGAACATCCCGCCGTCGCCGGTGCCCCGGACCGGAAG
>JBBRHS010000248.1:0-4829 GCA_038222385.1 Acidimicrobiia bacterium | reverse complement strand
CGAGGAGATCCTCGATGCATTCGATGAACGGGCGTATCGGTTGCGGATGGGGTTGCGGCCGCTGGATCTCGACGACTGGATCCTGATCGACGAGCGGTTCGAAGCAGAGCGCGCCGAGAAGCACCGGCTCCTCGACGCGCGCCACGACGACGTGGTCGCGCATCTTCCGGGCACCGAAGCTGCCGGTGCGGAGGTACTCGACGCGCTCGCGTCGCACCTCGCACACCACTTCCCCGACCGGTTCTCGCGCAACGGGTCCCGCATCGACGACTTCGGCGCCGAGACCTCGTGGGACCTCGCGCACCTCGACCTCCATCCGATCGACGTCGCGGGTCGGCTCGTGCAAGAAGACGTCTGTCTCCTGACGGCACCCCCGGAGGATCCGGATGCACTGGTGTTCAGTGCCGGCTCGGTGTGCTTCCCGACGCGGTGGGCGTTGCGCGAGAAGATCGGCCACGACATGCGCGGCGTGCACGCCCCGGTCCCCCGCTACGACGACCAGCTCGCGGCCCCGGTCGACAGCACCCTCGGACGACTGCGCGTCGACCGGCCGGTCTGGCGTCTGAACTGGAGCCTGCTCGACGACCCCGCGCTGTTCCAACCCGGTGGGCACGACCGGACGGAGCCGCTCGCCGGGGTGACCGCGGAGAACGCGGGGACGTCGGTCTTCCTGCGGGTGGAGCGCCAGACGCTGCGCCGGTTCCCCGGCCACGGTGCAGTGGTGTTCACGATCCGTGTCTTCCACCGCCCGCTCGACGTGGTCGCCGGGAGCGAGGCCGCGACGCGACTCGCGGGCGCGGTGCGGGCGCTGCCCGACGACGTCGCCGGGTACAAGAGCGTGCCCGCGATGGCCGACGCGGCGCTCGCGTGGCTCGACACCCACGGGCCCGACGCGCACCCGACGCCCTGACCTTCACTGCAGGCGGCGGGGGATCCGTTCGGTCCAGCGCCGGGCCGCGACCGGCCCGGCGTCGTCGGTGACGTCGAGTTCGACGTCGACCGCGAACGCGTCGGCATCGGATCGGACGTGCAGGCGCGCTTCGGCCGCGACCGTCACGTCGGGCCAGGTGATGTCGTAGCGCGCGGTGGCCTCGACCCACCCGGCGCCGGGATTCTTGGTCGACACCGCGACCGTACCGGCGTACGTCTCGCGTACATGGGCGCCGAAGTCGCCGGGGTACGCGGTGTCGTGCCTGATCACGGCGCGAGTCTCGCGACCGAGCACGTCGTGTTCGATCCGCCACACGACCGGCGTGGAATCGTCGTCGGCCGGCCCGGTTCCGTGCGCGTCGGGAGCAGGCGGATCGGAGAACCGGGGGGTCGGGGCGGTCGGCGCGGCCGCGAGCACGGGGAGCCGCAGCGCCAGTGATCCGGCGTCGATCGTGAGGGTGACCGGCGTGGGTGGCGCCCAGGCGTTGGGCCAGTCGGCGCCGGCCACTGCGAGGCGGATGGTGTGGCCCGGTTCGAAGATCCACGCGGTCGCCTCGAGCATCAACTCGATCCGAACCGGTTCGCCGGGCACGAGGGCCTCGGGGGCGACCGACGAGTTGCGGTGACAGAGGTTGAGGAAACCCCGGGTGACGAGCGTCGACGTGCCGTCGGGGAACACGTCGTTCAACTTCACCGAGAGGCTCGCGACGGGAACGTCGGCGCTCACCACGACGTCGACGCGCGCGTGACCGGCGATCGAGATCTCACCGGCGTCGGGAACCGGCCAGTCGTAGACGAGCGACATCCCGTCGTCGGGCCGCTGATCGACCGGCTGACCCCACGGGAGGTGACCGGCGCACGAGATCCACGCGGTGGTGCCGACGTCGCCGCGGACGGCCAGGGTGTCGGTGCGCGCCGGGCCCACGAAGACCTGTTCCACGAGACCGGCCGGCGGCCAGTCGGTCTCGGCCCGCCACTCGCCGCGGTGCACGTCGAGGTCGGGTTCCGGTGGGGTCGCACGGCGCATGAACAACCGGATCGGCGCCCGCTCGGCCGCGACCGGGTCGTCGCGGAGGTGCCGATCGAACCACTGGATCATCTCGGGAACGAGATCGATCCGCGGGCCCGGCACCGAACTGCCCGGTGCCATGTGACTCCACGGACCGGCGAGGAGCTGCTTCGGGCACCGGAGCTGTTCGTAGGTGCGGAAGGTGTTGTTGCGGTAACCGTCGGCCCACCCCGCGACGATCATCGTCGCCGCCTCGATCCGTTCGTACCCCTGCCACCCACCGCCGGGCCGGTGCTGCCGGATCGAGCCCTGCCGCCAGTACGGGCCGTCCCACTGCTCGGTCATCCACCGCAGGAGCCACGGCTCCAGCTCATCGATGCGCGCCCGCCAGGCAGCGCGCCACCCCGGGCCGACGAGCGCCGGCGTGGGCGGGAGCGCGGCCATCGCCGTCATGTAGAGCACGTAGTCGACGAGGTCGAGCGCCCGCAGCGTCCCCCCGATGTAGTGCACGTCGTCGGTGTAGCGGTCGTCGCTCGCGTAGATGGCACAGATCGCACCCAACGCGGGGGGCCGCTCGGCCGCGATCTGCAACGAGTTGAACCCGGAGTAGGACGTGCCGAACATCCCGACTCGCCCCGTCGACCACGGTGCCGCCGCGAGGAGCGCGATCACGTCGACGAGGTCGGTCTGCTCCTCGAGTGGGTACTCGTCGGTCGCGAGCCCCTCCGACGCGCCGGTGCCACGGAGGTCGAGCCGAACGACCGCGAAGTCGCCTTCGTCGCGGAGCCGGCGGTACTCGTCGGCGTACGACGTCGTGAGGTCGTCCTTGCGGTACGGGAGCGCTTCCAGGAGCACCGGCCACGGGCCGTCGCCCTCGGGGAGGAAGCACTTCGCCGAGAGGCGGGTCCCGTCGCGCGTGACGAACCACTCGGAACGCCAATCCACCTGGGTGTCGTTCGCCTGGTCGCCGCCCACTACCGTCGGACTGTAATCCGGAGGAGGTGCGACGATGCCCGGCGAACGCGACCCCGAACCGAGCCTGCGTTCGTCGCTCACGCCTGCGCTCGACCGGGAGGCCTACGTCACCGACGCGGTCTGGGACCGTGAACGTGAGCGCATCTTCGGCCGGGAGTGGTGTGCCGTCGCCCGCAACGACGACCTCCCGTCGCCGGGTTCGTACCTCCGCGTCGAGCTGGCCGGGGAGAGCATCGTGCTCACCCGCGATGCGAACGACCGGATCCACGGGTTCTTCAACGTCTGTCGACACCGCGGCGCCGAGCTGGTGGCGCGCGACGGCAAGGCGATCGGCTGCGTGACTGGTGTCATCCAGTGCCCGTACCACGCTTGGTCGTACACGCTCGACGGACGGCTGCGACACGCACCGTTTCTCCCCACCCTCACCAACGAGGAGCGCGAGGAGTTCGCGCTGCGTCGCGTCGAGGTCGACACCTGGGGCGGGTTCGTGTTCGTGCGCCTCGAATCCGCCGTCGACACCGGCCCGTCGCTCGCGGACCAGCTCGGGCCGATCCCCGACCGCCTCGTGCGATATCCCCTCTCGGAACTGCAGCGCGGGGCCAGCATCCGCTACGACGTCGGCGCGAACTGGAAGGTCGTCGCCGAGAACTACAACGAGTGCTACCACTGCGGCCGCATCCACCCGGAGCTGTGCGAGTTGGTGCCGGTGTTCCGCCGCGGTGGCGGAGAGGCGCTCGACTGGGAGCGGGGGATCCCACACCGCGAAGGCGCGAACACCTTCACCCGATCGGGCACGACGACCCGACCACCCTTCCCCGGCCTCGACGCCGACGAGCTGATTCGGCACAAGGGTGAGCTCGCGTACCCCAACCTGCTCCTGAGCCTGGCGCGTGACCACGTCGCCGCGTTCACGCTGCTGCCGACGGGCCCCGACCGCACCGAGATCTTGTTCGATCTCCTCTTCCACCCCGAGGCCGTCGCCGACGATGCCTTCGATCCCGCCGACGCGTTCGACCTCTGGGACGTGACCAACCGGCAGGACTGGGCGATCTGCGAGAGCGTGCAGCGCGGCATGAGCTCGCGTGGCTTCGTCGCGGCCTGGTTCGCGCCGATGGAAGACCCCAGCCTCGACATCCGCCACTGGTACGAACCGCGCATACGCCCATGAGCGAGTTTGATACCGACGTCGCGGTGGTCGGTCTCGGAGCAGTCGGGAGTGCTGCGTGCTACTGGCTCGCGCGCGCCGGGGCCGACGTCGTGGGCCTCGAGCAGTTCGAGCTCGGTCATCACAACGGCGCGTCGCACGACCACTCGAGGATCATCCGGCGCTCGTACCACACGCCCGGTTACGTCGAGCTCGCTCGACACGCATACGACGCGTGGTACGACGTCGAACGCGACCTTGCCGAGCACGGCGCTCCGGCGGAGCTCGTGGTGCGGACCGGAGGTCTCGATCTCTGGCCGGCCGACGCCGCGATTCCGATGGCGGACTACGTCGACAGCCTCACCGCGCAGCAGGTGCCGTTCGACCGGCTCGACCGCGACGACGTGGTGGGGTCGTGGCCGCAGTGGGACCTCCCCGAGGGTACGGTCGCGATCCACCAGGCCGACACCGGTATCGTCGCCGCGGCGCGCGCGACCGCCGCGCTCCAGCAGGGCGCGGTCCGTCACGGCGCCCGCCTGCTCGACCACATCGTGGTCGGCGGACTGCGACCGGACCGCGACGGCTACGTCGTCGACACCGCCACGGGAGCGATCCACACCCGCCGCGTCGTGCTCGCCTGCGACGCGTGGACGAACGAGCTCCTCGCCGACCTCGGCACGAACCTGCCGTTGGTCGTCACCCAGGAGCAACTCACCTACACCCGGCCCGACGATCCGGCCCGGTTCGCGCCTGACCGGTTCCCGGTGTGGA
>JBBRHS010000247.1:0-4849 GCA_038222385.1 Acidimicrobiia bacterium | reverse complement strand
GCGGTGGTGGGTGTGCTGATCACCGTGGTCGTCTACGGCGTGGTGGCGCTCATCGTGAAGATGGACGACATCGGGCTGAAGCTCGCGGCGCGTCCTTCGGCCGGGTCGAAGCGCACGGGCCACCTGCTCGTGGTCGGCATGCCGAAGGTGCTGGCCTGGCTGTCGGTGATCGGTACCGCCGCCATGCTCTGGGTCGGCGGCCACATCCTCCTCGTCGGGTTCGACGAGTTGGGGTGGGAGTGGCCGTACCACCTCGTCCACGACCTCGAGCGCATCGTCGACGACGTGACTGCGGTCGGCGGGGTCCTCAGCTGGCTGGTGAACACCCTCGCCTCGGCGATCGTCGGCTTCACGGTCGGCGCGGTCATCGCCCTGGTCGTGGATCGCCTGCCCAAGCGGGGGACGAAGGACACAGCCATCGAGCCCGGGTAGGCGCGGGCATCGGGTCGAGATCATTGCGGTCGGTGAGGGTTCGCATCACTGTCCCGACGGGCGATCTCGTGGAACGCGACCTTCGGCGTTTCGGCGTAGCGCGGCTCCTCCGACGTCTCGGTGCTTTCGACGGCGACGATGCCGAAGCTGGCGACGTCGCGGGCTTGGACCTGCTCGTCGCGGGGATGCTCGCCGACGATGACCGGGCCGTCGGGCTACGTTGCGTTGCTACGCGGCATCAACGTGGGCGGACGGAACAAGATCCCGATGGCCGAGCGGCGGGAGCGAGCCTCGGTCGTGAGCGGCGCCGCATCGGATGCGACGACGACGTGGATGCTGCTTCCGGTCGGGGTCGTGACCGACGCGCTCCGACGTTGATGCATCGAAGGCCGATGCCGGGATGACCGGCGTCCGGATGACCGACGCAGTGGGTTCGGATCGGCTCCTCGCCGACCTGCGGGCGCTCGGAGTGAGTCCCGGCGACACGCTGATGGTGCACGTCTCGATGCGCAGGATCGGCCCCCTCGAGGGCGGTGCCCGGGGCCTGGTCGAGGTGATCGACCGGGCCGTGGGCGCGTCGGGCACGGTGCTGGTGGCCCTCGGCGCCCTCGACGCCTGGAGCTCGGTCAACGAGGAGCCCGAAGTGCGATGCGCCGACCTCCTCGCGGGGAGCCCGCCGTTCGATGCGGTCACCACGCCTGCCGATCCCGACGTGGGGGTGTTCGCCGAGGTGTTCCGCACGACGCCGGGCACGCAGGTGAGTGACCACCCCGAGGGCCGATTCGGCGCGCGTGGCGCGGCGGCCGAGATCCTCACCCGAGACGTCCCGTGGCACCACTACTACGGGCCGGGATCCCCGCTCGATCGCTTCGTCACGCTCGGCGGGCGGGTGCTGCGGCTGGGGGCGGACGACGACCACACCACGGTGATCCACCTCGCGGAGTACGCCGCGCCGCTCTCCGACAAGCGCGCGGTCCGTCGACATCGGCTCGTGCGCGGTGAAGACGGCCCGGTGATCCGCACGATCGAGTGCCTCGACGACTCCGACGGCATCGCCGACTACGACGGGACAGGAGGCGACGACGAGTTCGGCGTGATCTGGCGCGAGTACCGGGCGACGGATCGCGTCGCCGTGGGCACGGTGGGCAATGCGGTGGGCGAGCTGGCCGACGCCGCCGATCTCGTCGACTTCGCGTCACGATGGATCGCGTCGCACGCGCGGGTCGCACCATGTCGGCGATGATTCGTTGTCGCTCGGTTCAGTCGTCCCTCCCCGGCGCTGCGAAGCTGCCCATGACCTCGGCTTCACCATCGACGAAGCCGAGGTCGTCTACTGGGGGTGGTGCCCGGCGTGCCGCCAACCGTCCGAAGGTGACCCTGATGCACGAGACCGCCCCGTGATCCGCACTGTGAGCATCGAAGGAGCAGCACCATGACCGACGAAGACACCGGCGCCGTCGTCACCACCGACGAGGAAGCCGCCCCCTCAGCCAAGTGTCCGGTGTTGGACAACCCCAACACCGCAACCGGTTCGATGGTGAACCAGCATTGGTGGCCGGAGCAGCTGAACCTCCGGGTGCTGAACAACAACTCTCCCCTGATAGACCCCATGGACGGGGAGTTCGATTACGCGGCGGAGTTCGAGAGCCTCGACCTCGCGGCGGTCAAGGCCGACATCGCCGAGATGTTGACGAGCTCGCAGGACTGGTGGCCGGCCGACTACGGCACCTACGGCCCGCTCATGATCCGGATGGCGTGGCACAGCGCGGGTACCTATCGCATCCACGACGGCCGCGGTGGTGGCGGCTCGGGAACGCAGCGCTTCGCCCCCCTCAACAGTTGGCCGGACAACGCGAACCTCGACAAGGCCCGTCGGCTGCTCTGGCCGGTCAAGCAGAAGCACGGCCGGAAGATCTCCTGGGCCGACTTGATGCTCCTCGCCGGCAACGTCGCGCTCGAATCGATGGGCTTCGCGACGTTCGGGTTCGGCGGTGGACGCGAAGACGTGTGGGAGCCCGAAGAAGACATCTACTGGGGGCCCGAGGAGACGTGGCTCGCCGACGAGCGCTACCACGGCGATCGAGAGCTCGCCGACCCACTCGGCGCAGTGCAGATGGGTCTCATCTACGTCAACCCCGAGGGGCCGAACGGCAACCCGGATCCCGTCGCCGCGGCCCGAGACATCCGCGAGACCTTCGCGCGCATGGCCATGAACGACGAGGAGACCGTGGCCCTCATCGCCGGTGGGCACACCTTCGGCAAGGTCCACGGCGCCGCCGACGCCGACCGGTACGTCGGTCGCGAACCCGAAGGCGCGAGCCTCGAAGAGCAAGGTCTCGGCTGGAAGAACTCCTTCGGTACCGGCAAGGGTGACGACACGA
Organism: Acidimicrobiia bacterium; assembly: GCA_038222385.1. GTDB lineage: Bacteria > Actinomycetota > Acidimicrobiia > IMCC26256 > JANYLB01 > JANYLB01. Next base: position 2,036 of record JBBRHS010000247.1, on the reverse strand, counting down.
TCACGAGCGGCCTGGAAGGCGCGTGGACCACCGCCCCCGCGAAGTGGGACAGCAACTTCTTCGAGAACCTGTTCGGGTACGAGTGGGAACTGACGAAGAGCCCGGCCGGCGCCTTCCAGTGGAAGCCGAACGACGGAGCCGGTGAGGGCACCGTGGCCGATGCCCACGACCCGTCGGAGCGGCACGCCCCCATGATGCTCACGACGGATCTCGCGCTTCGGTTCGATCCGGCCTACGAGCCGATCTCGCGGCGTTTCCACGCGAACCCCGACGAGTTCGCCGACGCCTTCGCCCGGGCCTGGTACAAGCTCACCCACCGCGACATGGGCCCCGTCTCGCGGTATCTCGGGCCGGAGGTTCCCGACGAGCAACTGATCTGGCAGGACCCGGTTCCCGCAGTCACCCATGAGCTCGTCGACGAGCAGGACATCGCAGCACTGAAGGAGAAGATCCTCGCCTCCGCGCTGTCGGTCTCCCAGCTGGTCTCGACGGCCTGGGCGTCGGCGTCGACGTTTCGTGCCAGCGACAAGCGCGGTGGAGCCAACGGCGCGCGCATCCGCCTCGCACCCCAGAAGGACTGGGAGGTCAACGACCCAGCCGCGCTGGCAACCGTGCTGCAGACGCTCGGAGAGATCCAGGCAGACTTCAACGGCTTTCAGGCCGGCGGGAAGCGGATCTCGATTGCCGACCTGATCGTGCTCGGCGGGTGTGCCGCCGTCGAACAGTCGGCGACGAGTGCCGGGTACGACCTGCAGGTCCCGTTCTCGCCCGGGCGCACCGACGCTATGTCGGACGACACCGACGTCGACGCGTTCGCCGTGCTCGAACCGACGGCCGACGGGTTCCGCAACTACTTCCGCACCGGCGACAAGCGTCGGCCCGAGGTCCTGCTCGTTGATCGGGCCGGCCAGTTGGCGTTGACCGCCCCGGAGATGACGGTGCTCGTCGGTGGGCTACGGGTCCTCGGCGCGAACGCCGGGGGCGCCGAACACGGTGTGTTCACGAGCCGGCCCGAGACGTTGACCAACGACTTCTTCGTGAACCTCCTCGACATGGGCACGGAGTGGCAGGTGTCGTCCGCCGAGCACGTCTACGAAGGCCGTGACCGCGAGACCGGTGCGGCACAGTGGACCGGTACCGCCGTCGACCTCGTGTTCGGTTCGAATTCCCAGCTCCGAGCCGTCGTCGAGGTCTACGCGAGCGCCGACGCACAGCAGAAGTTCGTGACGGATTTCGTTGCCTCGTGGACCAAGGTCATGAACCTCGACCGCTTCGACCTCGGCTGAACTCAGACCGAGGTCCTGGCACTGATGCGCGGCTGTAACCCCGGGTCCGTACACTCGCTGAGATGGCGGCAGTGCCGGAGACCCAGTACGCGCAGAGCGGAGAGCTGAGCATCGCGTATCAGACGATCGGTGACGGGCCGATCGACGTGCTGCTCGTCCCGGGCTTCGTCTCGAACGTCGAGCTCATGTGGGATCGGCCGTCCCAAGCCCACATGCTCCGCCGGCTCGCGGGAATCGGCCGGCTCGTCGTCTTCGACAAGCGTGGGACCGGGTGCTCGGATCGCTCCCTCGGCACGGGAAGTGCTGAAGACCGGATGGACGACCTGCGGGCCGTGGCCGATGCCGCGGGGGTCGAGAGTGCGAACCTCGTCGGCTTGTCCGAAGGCGGGCCACTGGCGGTGTTGTTCGCGTCGACGTTCCCCGAGCGCGTCCGGTCCTTGGTCCTCTGGGGCACGTTCGCCCGAGCGCTCTGGGCGCCCGACTACGAGGACGGACTGGATCCCGAGATCGTGGATGCCTTCATCGAGGACGTCCGAGCCAAGTGGGGCACCGGAGACGCCCTCCGGAACTTCTTTGGCGGTGTCGACGACAGCATGCTGGCCGAGCTGGCGCGCTACGAGCGCCAGACCGCTTCGCCCGGCGCGGCCGCAACGATCCTGGGTCACAACGTGAACATGGATGTGCGCCATGCGCTCGGCGCGCTCCAGGTGCCGACGATGGTCGTGCACCGCACCGGCGATCCCATCGTGC
>JBBRHS010000246.1:0-4881 GCA_038222385.1 Acidimicrobiia bacterium | reverse complement strand
CTCGGTGGGGTCGTCGGCGACGGCGAAACAGTGGTTGCCGGTGAAGTGGGTGTAGGCCCAGAAGGGGAGCGGGTCTGCCGCGGTGAACGGCTGACGGATCACCGGCACCGTCGAGCCCGGCATCCGGTCGAGCCCGGCGCGATCGTCGGGGAGGGGGAGGCGCAGGCCGGGCATCGAGTGCACCGGCATCGTCGACCACCGGTTCGACCACATCGACAGCGGTTCGTTCGCGCCGTCGGGTGCGCGGATGTACTTGTAGGTGTCGGTGCCATCGATGAGGTGCACCTCACGGCCCCAGATGCCGCTCAACGCGTGGTCGCGCACCGAGTCGGCATCACCCTGAACCACCGGGACGAGTGATCGACCGTGCGTCCGGTGCCCGCTCGATGTGCCGAACACGTCGAGGATCGTTGCGTGCAGGTCGACGGCCGTGGTGAGGGCCCCGCGTGATCCCGGCTCGACCCCGGGCCAGGCGATCAGCAGCGGCGTGTGCCCCAGTGGTTCGTAGATCGGGGCCCCGGGCTTGCCCCAGATGTCCTTCTCGCCGAGGTAGTGGCCGTGATCGGTGCAGAGGATCACCGCGGTGTCGGCCCAGCGGTCCTGCGCGTCGAGCACGTCGAGGACGCGACCGAGCCACGCGTCGATCATGGTGAGCTTGGCGCCGTAGCTGGCCCGGATCTGGCGGGCCTCGCGGGCATCGATCAGGCCTTCGGCCTGCGCGCCCACGCGGTACGGAGGCCAGACGAGATGCGGCCCCTCCCACTCGGTGTCGTACATCGACGCGTACGGCTCGGGGGTGTCGAACGGTTCGTGCGGGTCGAACTCGTCGACGAACAAGAGGAACCGGTCGTGTGCGGGTGCCTCCTCGGTGAGCCAGCGGGTCGCGGCGGCCATCGTGCGCGGTCCGGGAAAGTCGCTCTCGTCACGGAACCAGCCGCGCGAGTCGTCGTAGGGCATGTGGCCACGACCGAAGCTCGGCGCCCCCATCCAGCTCGGGTCGGGGCGGGTCCGCCACGGATCCGATTCGTGCCCACGTTGGTAGTCCCACGCACCGAAGTCGGCGTGGTAGTTCTCGCCGCCGCGTTCGAACAGGTGGGGGTGATCGGTGACGAGCTTCGTCATCACCCCGGCCTCGCGCAGCGGGACCGTGAGCGGCTCCTCCCACAGCTCCACCGATCCCCACGGCTTCCACAGGAAGTCGAGCGCGCCGCACAGGATGTCGTGGCGGGCCGGCATGCACGGCAACGACCCCGAGTAGTGGCGGTCGAAGCGCACCGACCGCATCGCGAGCCGGTCGAGGTTCGGCGTGTCGAACTCGGTGCCGCCGTAGGGTCCGATCAGATGCCGATTGAGACTGTCGAGCAGGAGGACCAGAACATTGTTCACTCCAGCTGCGCCGCCTCGATCGCTCACCGGTTCACGTGCGTTCGTCGATTCCCCACGGCTCGCCGTTCTCGCGCAGGAGGTCGAGGAAGGGGACTGCGTCGAACGCCTCGGGGCCGAGCACACCGGCACCCGACCACGTCCCTGCTTCGAGCAGCTCGAGCGCGACGACCGGGTTCATCGCGGTCTGCCACACCACGGCCTGGCAGCCGTGCTTCGCCATGCATTCGTCGTTATCGGAGACGTGGTACAGGTACACCTCGCGCGGTGCACCGTCCTTGCCCGTCCCCGTGACCCAGGTGCCGGCACAGGTGAGGCCGTGCATCTTGTCGCCCAGCGTCGCGGGGTCGGGAAGCGTGGCCGCGACCACGTCACGCGGTGCCACCTCGACCCCGCGCACCGTCACCGGCGTCGTCGAGTCGAGGCCGAGCAGGTGCAGGGTGCGGAGCACCTCGATGAACTCGTCGCCGAGGCCGTACTTGAACGTGACCCGCTTGCAGTCGACCCAGCGCGGGATGAGGAGCACCTCTTCGTGCTCCACGTTCACGCATTCGACCGGACCGATCCCCGCGGGGAAGTCGAACACCTCGGGCTCGGAGAACGGTGGCGTGGTGAACCAGCCGCGGTCGTGCTCCCAGATCACCGGCGGATTCAGGCACTCCTCGATGGTCGTCCAGATCGAGAACGTGGGAGCGAACGAGTAACCGTCGACGACGAGGTTGGCGCCGTCGCGCACCCCGACGTCGTGGATCTCGGAGAAGAGGTGGTCGGCGGCGTACCGGGCGAAGACGTCGGAGATTCCCGGCTCCACACCGATGCCGCAGAGCGCGAGCAGGCCCTTGGCCTCCCAGTCGGCCGAACGCGCGAACTGCTCGTCGCCGAGCATCACCCCGGTCTTGGTGTGGGGATCGTCGGGGTGGGGCTGCGAGAGGCTCATCGCCATGTCGAGGTAGGTGCAGCCGGCTTCGTAGGCCGCGTCGAAGATCGGCATGTTGAACCGGGGATCACACGCGTTCATGATCGTGTCGATCCGTTCGCTCTTCGCGAGTTCGACGATCGCGGCCCCGTCCGACGCGTCGACCGCCGCGGCGACGAACCGTTTGTCACCCACCTGGTCGCGAGTGGCTTCGGCGCGGGCGAGCGCGACGTCGGCCACGACTGCATGCTCGAAGAAGTCGCGACGGGCGAGGCCCACGGCGATCGCGTTGCCGACGCCGCCGGCGCCGACGATGAGGATCCGCATCTGGTGCTCCTACCGCAACTGGTCGGTGTAGGTGTCGGTGCCGGGCACCGTGGCGATGAAGGGCGACGCGAACGCGATCTCGCCGAGCCCGCTCGCGGCGAGGTCGGATCCGAGCGTGGCGAAGCGCGTGTCGAACGAGGCGAGCGGGTCGTCGGCCACGAACGCGAGCTGGAGGAACCGGTTGCTCACCGTGTCTCGCGGGACGTCGCCGGGGGCGTCGTCGAACAGCGGCTTGGGGGTGAAGGTGAGCACGAGGTCGGCCGGGCACTCCCGCGCCGCCGCCCAGGCCACGACCTCGTCGACCGTGTGCCCGTCGGCGACCTGGCCGATCGTGGCGACGATCCCCGGGTAGCGCCGGTCGAGCGCGAGCTCCGCGGGGACGCCGTCGGGGTTCGCGGCCCGTTCGTCGGCGAGCTCGTACATCAGGGTGTGCACGTGGTCGCGGTCGAGGAACATGCGGCCGTTGGTGTGGAGCCAGTTCACCTGGTCGGTACCCCAGCGCATCCACTCGTCGAGCTTGCCGGCGAGGATCCAGTACAGCGCGAGATACGAACCGTTGAGCGGGTCGGGCGCGATCACCGAGTCGGCGGGGTAGCGCCGCTCCTTGCACGCCTTCGTGGCGACGAACCGCGCGCCGGCCACGGTCCACGCACCGATCATGCACCCGGCGTAGAAGTGGTCGCGCTCGTACCAACGGTTGTAGGCGACCTCGTGACCGGCGTGGGGTTCCACGAGGGTGAAGAGCATCGAGCCGAGCTTGATCGGCCGTTCGCTCGAGTCGCCGGTCCCGACCGCCTGGATCGGACCTTGTTCGTCGCTCACTGTTTCTCCATGTCCGGTCGATTCCGGCCTTGTTCGTGACGGGTCTCACGGGTCAGCACGGTCGGGGCCTTCATCTCTCCTCCTCGAACCGCGCGGCCAGCGCCCGCTTGTCGATCTTCATCATGGCGGTCACGGGCAGGTCGTCGACGATCACGAGCCGGTCGGGAGCTTTGTAGTCCGACAGGCGATCGCGGCACCAGGTGCGCAGCTCCGCGAGGTCGGGAGTCGCGCCTGGGGCGGGCACCACGAAGGCCACACCGATCTCGCCGAGGTCGGCGTGGGCCACACCGACCACCGCGCTGCGGTCGACCTTCGGGTGGTCGGCGAGCACACCCTCCACTTCGGCCGGGTACACGTTGTAGCCACCCCGGATGTACATCTCCTTCAGCCGCCCGACGATCCGCAGGTTGCCGTCGTCGCCGTAGCGCCCGAGGTCGCCGGTGTGCAGGAACCCCTCGGTGTCGATCACCTCGGCGGTGCGCTCGGCGTCGCGCCAGTAGCCGCGCATCATCGCGGGGGAACGGCAGATGATCTCGCCGACCGCGCCGGCCTCGACGTCGTGACCCTCGCCGTCGACGAGTCGCAGTTCCACCTCCGGCGCAGGGCGGCCGACGGTGTTGGCGACCACCTCGTCGGCGTCGCCGATGCGGGTGCTCGTGCACACCCCGGCCTCGGTGCTGGTGTATCGGGCGAGGACCGGACAGCCGAGTTGCTCGCGCATGCGGCCGACGAGCTCCGGCGCGATCGACGCGCCGCCGAGGCCGGCGACCCGAACGCCGGAGAAATCGGTGATCTCGAGGTCGGGATGGTCGAGCACGCGTTGCCACTGAGTGGGGACGCCGGTCACCATCGTCACGCCGGCCTCGCGGATCATCCGCAGGTGCTGCTCCGGTGTCCACGGTTCCCCCGGCAGGATCAACGTCGTCGCGTTCGCGAGCTCGTCCCACATGCGGGTCATGTAGCCGACGTGCGCGAACGGGAGCACGCTGAGGCGTCGGTCACCGGGTGCGGTCAGCTCACCCATGTTGCGGGAGATCGCGGCCTGGGTCGCGTGGTCGTACACCGCGCCCTTCGGCGCGCCGGTCGTGCCGCTCGTCCACACGATGCAGGTCGGGTCGGTGGGCGCGAGATTGGGGAGGCGGCCGGCGGCAGGCGCCGGCGCTGCGAACATCGGTCCGAGCTCCGACACGTGCACCACGGTTCCGGGATCGACACCGTCGGGGACCTCGGCACCGTCGCCGACCACCGTGATCACCGGGTCGGTTCGCTCGAAGATGCTCGCCTGCTCCAACGGGCCGAGGCGCAGGTTCAGTGCGGAGGTGACGGCACCGACCCGCAGGGCGCCGAGGTAGCAGACCGCGAACTTGATCGACGACGGGAGCAACAAGGTGACGACGTCGCCCTTGGCTACGCCGAGATCGGCCAGCGTGGTC
>JBBRHS010000245.1:0-4914 GCA_038222385.1 Acidimicrobiia bacterium | reverse complement strand
TCGAACCACTGCGCCCGGCTACTCCGCCGGGCGGCTGATCCTCACGAGTCGATGGTCGGCGGTGAACAGGCGGCGCGACACACCGAGCGCCACCACCGCGGTCGTCGTGGCCACCGAACCCAGCACGAGGTACATGACCGCGGCCTGGATCCGCACGGCATCGAGCGGATCCACACCGGCGAGGATCAGCCCGGTCATCGCCCCGGGTAGGAACACGAGGCCGACGGCCTTCGTCGTCTCGATCTGGGGGATCAGCGCGGTCCGGAGCGCGGCCCGCACGTAGGGCCGCGCCGCGTCGGCCGACGCCGCACCGAGCGCGAGCCGGGCCTCGACCTCGTCGCGCTTGTCGCGCAGCTCCTCGAACACCCGGCGGGCGACGAGCACCGTCGCGCTCATGGAGTTCCCGACCATGAGTCCCGCCATCGGGATGAGCGCCCGCGCCTCGAGCGGGAACACGCCGAAGCCGAACAGCACGCCCAGGCTCACCACCGCGGCCGCGCCGAACGCGGCGATCGCAAGCGGGAGCACCGAGGGAACCTCCCGCGCCCGTCGGGCCACGGTGAGCGATGCGAAGGCGATCATGAGCAGCACCCACCCCCACGCCCACGCGAGTGACCGGTCGGGATCGAGTACGAAGCGCAGTGCGAGACCGACGAGCAGGAGTTGCACGAGGGCGCGCGCCGACGCCCAGGCGATGCTGCGCTCGAGCTGGAGCCGCTGCCACATCGAGAGCGCGATCGCCACCGCGATGAGCACGAGCGAACCGACGAGTCCGGCCCAACTGATGTCGGTGCTCACGACGTCCCCAGGAACGACCGGACCGCGGGCGACGCGTCGTCGAGCGTGGCGAGTGCCCCGTCGTGCGCGATTCGACCGTCGACGAGCACCAGCACCCGGTCGGCGAGCCGGCGCATCTGCGCAAGATCGTGTGTGACCCAGAGCACCGGCACGCCGGTGTCGGCGAACCGGCGTCCGAGGCGTTCGAGCGCGCCGGTCGCCTGCGGATCGAGGGCCGAGGTCGGTTCGTCCATGAGGAGCACCTCGGGTCGGGTCACAAGGGTGCGGGCCAGGCACAGGCGCTGGGCCTCACCCCCCGAGAGCTCGTGGGCGGGACGATCGAGGAAGCTCCGCTCGAGCTCGGCCCGTTCGAGCGCGTCGGCTGCCGCCGCGTCGGTGAGTTCCGGCTCGGCGACGTGCAGGTTGTCGCGCACCGTTCCCGCGAACGGCGTCGGTCGTTGGAACACCATCCCGACCCGCCGTCGGAGGTGGCGGGGGTCGAGTCCGGCGACGTCGTCGCCGCGGAAGCAGATCCGGCCCGACGTCGGGACCTCGAGTCGGTTGCAGAGTCGCAGGAGGGTCGACTTGCCGGCGCCCGACGGGCCGGCCACGACGGTCACCCCGGTCGAGGCGATGCTCCCCTCGACGTCGGTCAGGAGGGGGCCGTGGGGACCGTCGACGCGGACGTGCTCGAGGGTGAAGAGCGGGTGGCTGATGGCCGCATTGTCGCGCCGAGTAGGACGGCCGCGACGATCGGCACGAGGATCAGACCGCCGATGCTCGCGATCTGATCGACCGTGTCGTAGAGGTCGAGGTGGCGCAGGTGGTAGGTCACGTGCAGCAGACCGTTGGCGAGGAACGCCGCCGCAGTCGCCCGCAGGAGCGGTACCGAGAGGGTCACGAACGCGAATGCGGCGACGATGAGGAGGGCGAGACTCAGGGCGCCGACGTCGCGTACGAGGTGCTCGTTGTACGGACCGTCGGCCGAGACCCAGGTGCGGCCGGCTCCCGGGAAGTCGTCGTAGAACTGGCGCGGCGCGAAGCTCGCCCAGAACGCGAGCGGGATGGTGCCGAACGCGAGCACCGCGAGGGCGATGCGGGCGAACGCGGCATGGGGGAATCGTTCAGGCACAGGTCGGCTCCTCCTGATCAGCGGGGCGCGCGGCCTCGTGGGCCCACCCCTCACGTGCGCTCGGGTACGCGGGCGCCCACCCGGTGGTCGTACGGAACTGCTCGTTCGAGACGCGCTGCGACGCGACGAGCGCCGAAGCCGCCGATCGGCCCGCAACCAGTCGGAGCATCCACGCCGGGATCGGGTGGAGACGACGCAGGCCGAACGCCGACGTGGCTGCCGCGAGGTGGTCGGCCCGGTGCAGCGGTTCGTCGTCGACCACGTTGTAGGTCCCGGTCGGCACGTCGAGCGCGTCGAGCGCGGCAAGCACCGCCGCCGCAGCGTCGTCGGCGTGGATCGACGACATGTACGCGTCGGGCCGGCCCGCGATGGTCGACATGCGCCAGCGCGCCAGCCGCAGCATCTCGTCGGTGCCGCGATTGCCGGCGCCGCCGTAGAACAGGCCGTATCGGAGCACGATCGCGGTGCGTCCGGAACTGTCGGCGAACGCGAGCGCGCGCTGTTCTCCTTCGAGCGTGGGCGCCATCGCGGTCATCGTCGGATCGGGCGGTCTCGTCTCGGTGATCCACTCGTCGCCGGAGTCGGGGTAGACGAACGTGATCGACTCCTTCACGAAGCGCGTCACGCCGTTCGCCTGGGCCGCGGCGACGAGGTTCGCGGTCGCCTCCGTGCGCAGGCGGTTGTGCATCGCCCACGACGACGGGCGCGCGGCCTTCGATACCGGCGGGACGTTGGTCGCGAGATGCAGGATTGCGTCACACCCTCCTGTCGCGTCGAGCACCGCCACCGGTTCGAACAGATCGACATCGATCGGCTCCGCACCGGCTCCTCGCAGCTGCAACGCCTTGGCCGGACCACGCGCGACGGCGACCACCTCGTGGCCGGCGGCGACCAGGGCCGGGATCAACGGACGACCGACCACGCCGGTCGCACCCGTCACGAAGCACTTCACCGGACCACCCCGGGGCAATGGGATCCGGACACGCAGCGCGACTGCTCGATCATCGGACCACCTCGGGTCGGAATCCGGACACGCAGGAATGAGTGCTCGATCACCGGGCCACCTCCTGGAGCCAGTCGGCTCCCTTGGTGAGTGCCCGGGGACTCGCCCCGGTGAGGACCTGCTCGACGAGGTCGGCAAGGGTCGTTGCCCGGAGCTCGTTCCGCCACGCCGCGTCGGCCCGATCCATCACCACGTGGATCGAGCACGGCAGGCGGTACTCGTGAGCCGGGACCGCGGCCGGGCCGCGCCGGCGGATCTCGGTGCAGGTGAACGCCGGTTCCGGGCCGTCGATCGCCTCGACCACGTCGAGCACCGTGATCTCCACCGCGGGCCGGGCGAGGCGGTAGCCACCGGTCGGCCCCGGTACCGACTCGACGATCCCCTCCCGGGAGAGGGCCTGGAGGTGCTTCGCCAGGTAGGGCCCGGGGACACCGTGGTACTCGGCGAGACGGGAGGCCGGGAGGGTGGATCCGGGCGGGAGCATGGCGACGAGGGTGGCGCAGTGCAGGCCCCACTCGATGCCTCCGGAGAGCTTCACGATCTCGGATACTAGATATCCGCGCGATAGCGAACGCAACCCACGCCACCAGAGCCGACCGCGGGCGAGCCGTTCTCACTGTCAGGGGTGGTCGAAGAGGAGGCTCTGGACCGAGCGGCCGATCCGGCCCGACTCGTCGTACAGGGCCGCCTCGGCCAGGCCCGCGCCGAGGTGGCCCGGAAGGGTGGTCGCCGCGAGCGCGACCCACTCCCCGACCGGGTACCGGTGCAGGTACACGGTGAGGTCGGGGTTGATGAAGAGCCAGCCGTCGTCCCAGTCGACGACGGAGCTGATGCCGTTCCCGAAGTCGGCCGCGGCCGCGACCCGCTGCCAAGGCGTCGCGTCCTCACCGGCGACGACCGGCACCCGGAGCCGGAACCACGCGGTGCCGGGGCCCGCGACCCCGGGCGCGCCGAGCACCGCGACGATGTCCATCGCGTCGGCGAAACTCGTGTCCATCACGCGATCGAAGGGCATGCGCTCCCCGCCGCTCGGCCCCGGGGTGATCTCGTCGTAGCCCTCCGAGGCAGCGGAGACCTCGAGTGGCTTCACCCGCAGTCGGAGCCCGGTGGCCCGCGCGACCTCGATGTCGCCGCTGAACAGCGCCGACTCGATCAGCTGCACCTTCTTGCCGGGCCGGATCGTGCGCGTGCGTACGGAGATCCGACTCATCGGTACCGGTCGCAGCAACTCGATCGTGACGCGGGCGACCTGCATCGCCGGTTCCGGTTCGTGAGCCTCGATCGCGCGCGCGAGCAACGCCGACGGCGCGCCACCGTGCTGCGCGTTCGGGTCCCAGGGCCCACGAGCAAAGGCCGTCGGGACGAACCCGTCACCGTCGGGATGGAAGATGGCGTCGGGCTCGTCGCGCTCCATCATCGGAGCGTAGGCCGACGTCGCGTGCGTCAGATCGGGACGGGCTCGAACTGGTAGCGCAAGACCTCGAGCACCGGCTCGTACCCGATGCGCGCGTAGATCGCATTCGACGTCGGGTTCGTCAGCTGGGTGTAGAGGATGGCGACGTGCCCACCCTCCTCGATGTGACGGCTGAGTTGCTCGACGCACGTGGTCGCGTACCCCTTCCCGCGCCGCTCGGGCGGGGTGTACACCGGTCCGATCCGTGCGACACCACCGACCACGGGTGCGGCGCGCGCCATCGCGACCGGCCCCTCGTCGATCCAGAGCCAGGCGCTGTGTTCGTCGAGGTACCGGTCGACCACCACATCGGAATCCTCGGGTGCGTGGCCGGTGTCGGCGCCGAAGCCGTCGAGCCACGCGATCAACACCGACCGATCCCCCGGTGCCGCGGGCCGCAGGGCTCCCGGCGCCCGCCCGACCTCACGCGCGCCGCGAAGCCGGAAGAGCCGCTCACCATCGGTGGGCACGACGGGTACCCGGTGTCGTTGCGCCCACGCGCCCGCGTAGGCAGCCGCCGTCGCCGCCTCGCCGATGAATCCCGGGACC
>JBBRHS010000244.1:0-4927 GCA_038222385.1 Acidimicrobiia bacterium | reverse complement strand
CCCGCACGCGGCGTCGCTGCATCAGGCTTTCGCCCATTGTGCAAGATTCCCCACTGCTGCCTCCCGTAGGAGTCTGGGCCGTGTCTCAGTCCCAGTGTGGCTGGACATCCTCTCAGACCAGCTACCCGTCGTTGCCTTGGTAGGCCGTTACCCCACCAACAAGCTGATAGGCCGCGAGGCGATCCCGAAGCGGAATCCATTTCCTCACCAGACCATGCGATCCGGTGAGGACATCCGGTATTAGCACGAGTTTCCTCGAGTTATCCCGGTCTTCGGGGCACGTTCCTCACGTGTTACGCACCCGTTCGCCACTTTCCACCCGGGCAAGCCCGGGCTTCACGTTCGACTTGCATGTGTTAAGCGCGCCGCCAGCGTTCGTCCTGAGCCAGGATCAAACTCTCCATCGAGATCATCAGCCGGGCCGGCCGGGCGAACCCGATCGGACATGGCTTTCAAATCCGTTGAAAAGCTGTCGATCGAAGCCACTGACCTCGACCGACAACCAAATTGCTTTGACGTGGAACATCTCCCCCCACCCTCGAAAGGGCGTCCTCCGAAGAGGCTCACACCCGAGGGCGTGAGACGAAGATGCCCGCACTGGCTTTTGGCATCACTATTCCGTTTTCAAGGAGCCGCTGTCCGAGACCGCCGCGAGCAAGCCGCGGCGCTCGGACCGACACTCGATCCATCTTCCCGGGGGCCGTGTCTGGCTGGTGGCTCGGCGCAACACGCGCGCTGAGCCGCCGGGGAGGGAGGCCGTCCGTGTCAATCCGCCGAAACGACACCTTGGGAGAGGCGCCGGAGGGCGGACCTGTAAACCTACCGAGTGGTGCTCGCACTGTCAAGAACCCGGGTTCCAGGCCTGATCTCCAGGTCGGGATGTGCGGATCGTCGAGCGTGCGGTGCCCCAACGGCGAGGGGAACTGTAGCGCACACGTCAGCGCCGGTCCGGGACCGGGCGCCGAGAATCTCAGCTCGATCTCAGCCGGTCAGCTGATCTCGGCATGTCGGCTGATCACCCGGTGACGACGATTCGGGCCCAGTGCCGTTTGCCGACCTGCACCCGACACCCGTCGACGGCGGCGGTCACGCTCAGGTCGGCGTCGGTCACCTTCTCGCCGTCGATCCGGACCGCACCCTGATTCACCTGGCGCCGACCTTCCTTGTTCGACCGCACGAGCCCGGCCCGGTTGAGGAAGGGACCGATCGGCATCGGGAGGTCGCCCCGTGCGATCTCGGCATCGGACACGTCGGTGGGGGCGGCGTGTTGCTTGAAGACCCGGTCGAACTCGCCCTCGGCCGCCGCACCACTGCCCGACGGGTGGTAGAGGTCGACGACCGTCCGGGCGAGGCGGCGCTTCACGGCGTTGCGCTCCGCGCCGGCGCCCGCGTCGAACTCGGCCACCGCGGCATCGACGGCATCGGGATGCCAGCCGGTGGTGAGGGAGAGCCAGCGGGGTACGAGGGCATCCGGAATGCTCATGATCTTGCCGAACTGCTCAGCCGGCGGGTCGGCGATCCCGACGTAGTTGCCGAGCGACTTCGACATCTTCTGCACGCCGTCGAGGCCCTCGAGCAGCGGCGTGGTCATCACGACCTGCGGTGCCTGGCCGGCATGCTCCTGGAGCTGGCGACCCATGAGGTTGTTGAAGAGCTGGTCGGTCCCCCCCAGTTCCACGTCGGCCCGCACCTCGACTGAATCCTGGCCCTGCAGCAAGGGGTAGAGGAGCTCCATCACCGAGATCGGTGCCCCGTCGGCGTAGCGCTTCGCGAAGTCGTTGCGCTCGAGGATCCGGGCGACGGTCGTGCTCGCGGTCAGGCGGATCACCTCCTCCATGCCCATCCCGGCCAGCCACTCCGAGTTCCGCCGGATCTCCACGCGATCGGGGGAGAGGTCGAGAACCGCCCCCACCTGGTCGATGTAGGTCGTCGCATGGGCATCCACCTCCTCACGGGACAGTCGCGGGCGCGTGGCCGATCGGCCGGTCGGGTCACCGACCATCGCGGTGAAGTCGCCGATGATCAGCACCGCGACGTGGCCGAGGTCCTGGAACTGGCGGAGCTTGCGGAGGACGACCGCGAACCCGACGTGGATGTCGGATGCGGTCGGGTCGACGCCGAGCTTCACCCGCAGGGGTTCGCGGGTCGTGGCGGACCGCTCGAGGCGGCTGCGCAGATCGGCCCCGGTGATGACATCGACGCACCCGGCCGTCAGGATCCGTACCTGCTCTTCGATCGGCAGGCTCACTGGTGGCTCCACACCACGAGCACGCTACCAAGCGCGCTGCTGACCGCTGGTGAGGCTGGTGGACAACAATGTTGCCGGTGAGGAACCCAGCCCCGACCACCCCAGCCCCGACAGGTCGTGGCCGCCGAGCGGGCAGGCGCCGACAAGCGATCGCGGTCGTCATCGCGACCGTGCTCCTCACCGTCGCCGCCGGGTGCCGGTACACCGCCGACCTCGAGCTCCCTGCGGCACAGGCCGAGTCGACGAAGGTGCTCGCGGCCGACGGCTCGCTGCTCGCCAACCTCCACGCGGAGCAGAACCGCGACCCGGTCGTGCTCGATGCGATCGCCCCGGTGCTGCGCGAGGCGGTGATCGCGATCGAGGACGCCCGCTACTTCGAGCACGACGGTGTCGACCCCCGCGGCGTGGTGCGGGCGCTCACCCGCGACATCGAAGCCGGGACCGCCGAGGAGGGCGGGTCGACGATCACCCAGCAGTACGTGCGCGCGGTGATGCTCGACACCGACAAGACCCTTACCCGCAAGCTGCGCGAAGCGGTGCTCGCGCTCCAGCTCGAGCACAAGTACTCGAAGCGCCAGATCCTTCAGCGGTACCTGAACACCGTGTACTTCGGCAACGGCGCCTATGGAGTCGAGGCTGCCGCGCAGGTCTACTTCGCCAAGCCCGCGCTCGACGTCGACCTCCCGCAGGCGGCACTGCTCGCCGGGCTCATTCAGGCACCGAACCGCACCGACCCGTACACCGATCCCGCGGCCACTCAGCTCCGCCGCGACGTGGTGATCGACCGGATGGCCGAACTCGATCGGATCGACGCGACCGCCGCGGCGGGCGCCAAGGCCGGGCCCCTCGGCGTCGGCCCGGCCCCGACGACCCCGCGCTACCCCGCCGCCCACTTCGTGGAGCGGGTGAAGAAGCAGATCGTCCACGACCCGACGATCGCGCCGGCGATCGGAGCCGACGAGGCCGCCCGGGAACGACGACTGTTCACCGGCGGCCTGCGGATCGAGACGACCCTGGACCCGAACCTCCAGGGTCTCGCGGAGCAGGCCGTCGCCCAGGTGCTCCCCGATCCCGCCACCGACCCCGAGGCCGCCGTCGTGTCGATCGACCCGACCAACGGTCACGTCGTCGCGTACGTCGGCGGCCGTGACTACTTCGGCACCGCACCGTCGGCCCAGTTCGATCTCGCCGAGAACGACAGTGGCCGGTCGTCGGGCTCGGCGTTCAAGCCGTTCGTGCTCGCAGCCGCGCTCGACGCCGGCATCCCACTCACCCGCACCTATAAGGCGCCCGGGGAGATGACGATTCCGATCGAGGGTCAGGAGCCCTGGGAGGTGGCCAACTACGAGGGCAAGGGCGACGGATCCCGGATGGATCTCACCGAGGCCACGGTGAAGTCGGTCAACACCGTGTACGCCCAACTCATGATGGACGTCGGACCGCAGGCCGCGGTGGACGAGGCGAAGCGCCTCGGGATCGTGACGACCGCGTTGGAACCCGTTCCGTCGGCAGTCCTCGGCACCAACGAAGTGACCCCGCTGGACATGGCGAGCGCGTACTCGGTGTTCGCCGGCGACGGGCTCCGGGCCGACCCGGTGTTCATCACCCGGGTGACGACGCGCGACGGCGCGGTGCTCTACGAGGCCCCGGCGGCGCGCCACCGCGTGCTGTCGACACTCACCGCGCGGCGGGTGAACGAGGTGCTCCAACAGGTGGTGACCGACGGCACGGGGGTGAAGGCGCGGATCGGCCGTCAGGTCGCGGGCAAGACCGGGACCGCCGAGGACTACTCCGATGCCTGGTTCGTGGGGTACACCCCGGAGCTGAGCACTGCCGTGTGGGTCGGGTTCCCGGGCGACACCTCCTCCATGGTGCCGCCGACCACCCGGGTCACGGTCACCGGCGGCACCTGGCCGGCCGAGATCTGGCAGTCGTTCCAGGGGGCCGCGCTCGCCGACCGTCCCGCGACCTCCTTCGGTTCGGTCGAAGATGCCGAAGCCGACGCTCGCGACGCGGCGAAGGGTTCCACGACCACGACCCGGGTCGGCGTCCGGTTGCCGTCGGTGGTCGGAATGCGTGAGGCCGACGCCCGCCGGGTGCTCGCGTCGAGCGGCGTCACGATCGAGATCGAGACCGGTCCGAGCAACGACTACCCACCGGGTGTCGTACTCCGGCAGTCGCCCCCCGGTGGCACGGTGCTCCGACGTGGCGACGACATCGTCACCCTCACGCTCGCGATCGAACCGCCCCCCACCACCTCGGTGCCGAGCGTGCTCGGGTTGTCGGCCGACGACGCGCGCCGGATCGTCGAGGGCCGGGGGCTGATCCTCGACGTGACCGAGCTCGCCGAGCCGCCGCCGGGCGACACCGTCCGCGCCGGGCGGGTCTGGAAGCAGTCCCGGGTCGGTGGCACCACCGTCGACGTCGGGAGCACCGTCGAGATCTGGGTCAACCCCGCGGTTCCGACCCCGACACCGACCCCGGTACCACCTCCCACTCCCGCGCCCGCGCCGGTTCCCTGACCGCGCGACTCCGTGACCAATCCCGTCGCGAGTTCAAGATCCGGCCCGCGCCCTGCCGATACACCCGGTGACGGATCGAGAGCAGCCAGTCGTTCGGAAGGCGGGGAACCGTGGCACCCCTCAGCGCGCAGGATGCAGCGCACCTCCTCAGGCGAAG
>JBBRHS010000243.1:0-4931 GCA_038222385.1 Acidimicrobiia bacterium | reverse complement strand
CTCGGCGACGGATCCATCGGCGTCGGGGGTGATCGTGACCTCGACACGCGATGACCCCCGGTGCGAGAGGCTCGCCGGGTGCGTTGTGCTCCCACCCGAACGTAAAGACGAGCCGATGTGGCGGAGCCACGCGAAGATCACGACGCCGATTTCACAACGAGAGCTTGTCGGTCCGTCGTATGGCCTCGCGTCGCCAGCCGCGCAGGATCCGGTGCAACACGATCGGAAACCCGGCCTGCATCAGCGCGGCGAACACACGTCCCTTGATTCCGGGTCGTGGCTGGTAGCGGAAGTCCATCCCCACGATCGACGCGCGGGCATCGGTCTGACGAACCCACCACGATCCGCGCATCTCGGACAGGGGGTAGGGGTAGTCGGAGGTGTCGACCGCGATCTCGAAACGGTGGCCGTCGTCCCACAGCGTGCACGATTCGCTCCACTCCTGGTCCGACCGATTCGAGCAGGAGCGAGTGAGGGCAGGGCCGTCGGGAGCGGTCGCATGAACCGCGCCGAGATTCGGCGCGAGCTTCCCGTAGAGCTCGTGGTCGGTCACGATCTTCCACATGATCTCAGCCGACGCGTCGACACGGGCCTCGACGTGAGCGACCTCCACCGGCGGACTCTCGTCGATCGCGTCCACTCCGCGTGCCTCGATGAGCCGACGGAAGCTCAACAGCTGTCGCGTCGCGAATCCGGCCACGGCGACGCCGACCATGGCCATCAGGACAGCACCCGCCGTGTTGTACCAACCGGCCGCGTTGGTTGGGGCCGTCGCCGCCACCCAGCCGGCATCGGCGAGCACGATCATCGGCGTCCAGCGTCGGAGCCGGGTCGTGCGACTCGCCGCGACGAGAGCGACATCGATGGAGAACACGCCGAGCGCGATGCCGACACCGCGTACCCACAAGGGCTGCCCGGTACCGAGCAGACGGTCGAGTGAGCCTGGTGCGACGATCGCGACAAGCCCTCCGATCAGTGACGTGGAAGCGTTGAGGCGAAGGGTGTTGCGGAGCCGTTGCGCGGCAACGCGAGCCGGAGTCGAGACGTCCGCCACCGCTTCACGAGCCAGGTTCGTCGATGAGGTCATGGCGAGACGATGAGCCCGACGAAGCCGAAAGTCCATGACTCCTGAGGTCATGGCCACCGGGATGGTGGACCCCTACGATCACTCGTGTGAGCTCAACAGTGACGGTGGGCGTCGGTCCGCTACTGCGCGACTGGCGTGAGCAACGGCGTCTGAGCCAGCTGGCCTTGTCCTCCGCGACCGGCGTGTCCACTCGTCACCTGTCGTGTGTCGAGACCGGCCGAGCCGCTCCGAGCCGGGAACTCGTCCTCCACCTCGCAGCTGAGCTCGACGTTCCGCTTCGCGAACGCAACCGTCTGCTCCTCGCGGCCGGGTACGCCCCCGTCTTTCAAGAGCGAGCGCTCGACGACGCCGCGATGCGCCCGGTCGCGGAGGTGCTCGCGACGGTCGTCGACCGAAGCGACCCGAATCCCACCGTCATCATCGATCGGCACTGGAACCTCGTCCTCGCGAATGAAGCCGCTCTCTGGCTGTGCACGGGGATCGCTCCGGAGCTCCTCGCGCCACCCGCCAACGTCGCCCGACTCTCGCTCGCTCCTGACGGACTCGCGCCCCGGATCCGGAACCTCGACGAATACTCCGCCCATCTGCTGCACCGGATCCGGCACACCGCGGCACTCGCCCGCGACATCGAGCTCACAGCGCTTGCTGAAGAGCTCGAAGACTCCGCGCCAGGGCACTTCGAAGACGCACCGGCCATGTCGGACCGACCATCGTTCGCGTTGCCGCTCCAGATCGACGTCGATCACCACCGACTGACGTTGTTCTCGACCATTGCCACCTTCGGGACCGCGATCGACATCACGCTCGCCGAGCTCTCGATCGAGACCTTCTATCCCGCCGACGACCACACCGCGGCGGTGCTCGGGCAGCGCCCTTGGCGACGCGCTGTCGACGGGTGACAGCCTGACGGAACCCGAACCGCGCCCCGCAACGAATTGGGTCGCTCACTTCGGGTTCTCTGCCCGACGTACTCGCCACCGGATGCCCGCCGGCCAGTCGCGCTGGTACTCCAAGCTGAAGTCGCCCGCGCCTGCAGCGTCTCGAAGGGCTGGGTGGCCGACTTGTCGCCCGTTGGTCGGCGGCGAGGTTCGGTGCGTTCGTCGCCGGCACCATGGCGGCGCATTGCTCTGAGCTCGGACGAAACCTCACTTGGCGAGCTGGGTATCGCGGCCGCGGGCAGCGGACAGAGCGGCGAGGCCGAGGGCGCCCTTCCCTAGGGGTTGCCGAACGCTTTCGCTACCGCCTTCGGTAGCCGACGCCGCCTCAACCGCACCTCACTCAAGCGATAATCCTCACCCTCCGGTTGAGGATTCGTTGGGACTGAAGTTGAGGTGCTGCTGGAGGGTGCTGGCGTAGCGGTCGGGTTCTTCGAGGTAGGGGAAGTGGCCGCTGTGCTCGAAGACGACGAGCTCGGCGTGCTTGATGTGCTTGGCGAGCTCTTCGGCATGGTGCACCGGTACGGCTTGATCGTGGCGCCCTCCGATCACCAGGGTGGGAACGGTGATCTCCGCGAGGCGGGACAGGTGGGCCAGGGTCGGGAGTTCCGTCAGGTACGCGGCATGCCTGTCAGTGGAGATGCCACCGCTCGGCTCATCGGCAACGAGGTGGGGCTGGTGGGCGACCAGCTGTCGGACGGAGTTGGACCGGCCGGCGGCCAGCTCGGCCCGGACAATCGTGTAGTGGGGGTTGTCCGGGTGGTAGACGGACAAGGGCTCATCGGCGATCCCACGGGCGGTGGTGCACGACAGCACCAGCAGGGAGATCGACGAGGGATGGCGGAGGGCGTACTCGAGTGCCACACAGCCGCCCATCGACTGGCCCACCACGTTCCAGGTGGTCAGCCCAAGGGAACGTCTGACCGCTTCGAGGTCCTCCACGAGCTGGACCAGCGAGATGCTCTCGTGACTGGCGTCGGACGAGCCTCCCGTGCCGCGCGGGTTGACCACGACCGCCCGACCGTGAGCGGCCAGGGGCTGGAAGAGCGGTCCGCCGTCGTCTCCGATTCACCCGACGCAACCGACGGGAAACCCCAGAAAGCTGGGACGGGTTCTGGTGGAACCAGGATTCACGTTAGAAATCGCGTGACAAGTCGCGATGCGGCAGGATCGAGGCACTGATGCCGCGGTACACAACTGGCGCGTCACAGCAGGCGAGATCACATGGCGAAGGACCCCGCAGTCTGATGGCGAATCCGCTGGTCGAGACGAAGCTTCACGTTCCGTCGCCGCGACGCAATCCGGTGGCGCGTCGGCGCTTGCATGCCCGGCTCCAAAACGCAGCCGATGCAAAGCTGATGCTGGTCTCGGCACCCGCCGGGTTCGGGAAGACCACGCTACTGACAGAGTGGCTGGGAACCTTCGCCGACGGGGGCTCCGCGGTGGCATGGCTCTCACTCGACGAGCGCGACAACGATCCGGCGTTGTTCTGGTCGTACATCCTCGCGGCCCTCCAGGTCGCGGTACCCGGCCTCGGCGCGAACGCTCAGGCACTCTTGGACGCGGGGAACACGCCCGCGGAGGTCGTGCTCACGACGCTCGTCAACGAGCTGCGCCGAGTCGACCACGATGTCGTGCTCGTGCTCGATGACTTTCATGTCATCGATCGCGGCGACATTCAGGATGGGTTGGCCTATCTCCTCGATCATCTGCCCGAGCATGTACACCTCGTGATCGCGAGCCGCGCCGATCCGGCATTGCCGCTGGCGCGCTTGCGGGCTGCTCGCCAACGGTCGCGTGGTCGCGCGAACTGCGGTGTTCATCCGGCCGCGAAACGTTCCCCACCCCGACGGCCTGCTCGACGGATTGGGCGTCGACGTCGATGCCGGCGGCTTCGCCGTGGCCGGCCGGGACGGCAACACGAACGCGTCCGGCGTGTTGGCGGCCGGAAACGTCGTCGACCCGCGAGCATCGGTGATCGCCGCCGCGGGGGCCGCCGCCACTGCGGCGATGGCGATCAACGCCGACCTCGTGCAACGCGACCTCGTGCTGTGACGGTCATGCCCTCCGACCGGACACGATCCAGACCCGGAGCTCACGGCTCGAGAGCCGAAGACAGTTCGTGGAGAAGGCCGGCGACCTGAGCAGTCATGGCGCAGCGCGCCATGTCCGTGCACCGGGCGGGCAACGCCGGGGCGCACCACCCACGAACACCGGTGCCCGAGTCGCTGCCGATCAGCCGAGAAGCGCCGGGAGTGTGCGCGAGAGACGGTGGAGAGGTTGGGCTGACCGTTCGGCTCTCGACAGTACGAGGGCGCCCTCGATTGCTGCGAGGACGACCGCGGATACGTCTTCCGCTCGTTCTCGGGTGGCACCCTTTCGGACCGCACCGTCTACGATGCGCTCCTGCCAGCGGGCGAAGGCGGCGTGCCCGGCCTGCAGGATCGACTCGTCGCCACCGGCTTCGAGGACGGCCGGTGTGATCGGGCAACCGAAGTCGCCGTTGTTGGCTTCGGCCACCAGCGCGCAGAGTTCGATCATGGAGGCGATGGCGTCGACGGTGGAGTCGGCTCCGCCAACCGGCCTGGAGCAGCGAGTTGATGCGCGGCTACTGGACGACATGAGGCCCCTGCACGACGCGACGGCGAAACCGAGCAACGCGTTGCTCGTCGCGCAGCATGGTCTCGACGGGCGGGAACTGCCGGCCTGAGTACAACAACGTCCCAAGGCACAACAGCCAGCCCGTGGCGCTCATGCCATGTCGACTTGTTCGTCGACCCTCTCGATCGTGAGCCGGGGCAGCACCCGGCTGAGCCAGCGGGGCATCCACCAGTTGCGATCGCCGAGCAGCGCCATCGTGGCCGGCACGAGGATCATGCGGACCAGGGTGGCGTCGATGAGCACCGCGA